>JAGVLI010000223.1 GCA_020054355.1 Planctomycetales bacterium
ATTACGGCTTCCGCGCGCCTCCGCCCCCGGACGGCGGCTACAAGCCGCGCGACTTTTGACCTTGCACCGCTCGCGGCTTCGCGTGAGTCACAGGAGACCAATCGATGTCGGTCGTTCAAGCCAAGAAACCACTGGTGCTGTTCCCCATGACCAGCGACCAATTCTGCGCATTGCCGATCAGCAAGACAGTTAAACTGGAACTGTTGGATGGCGAAGTGACGGCGCTGACACGCCCAACGTGCAGTCATCAGTATTTCGTTGGACAGCTGGCTGTAGCAATCTTTCTCTGGATCAAGCCCTCAAACCGGGGGCGACTGCTGCCCGATACGCTCATGACGCTAGACTCGCATTGGACTCCAACTCCCGACCTGGCCTACATCGCCCGCCGGCACCTGAAGCGCGTGAAGGAAAAGCGCATCGAAGGTCCGGTCGATCTGGCCGTGGAAGTGCTCTCTTCCGATCCGGAAGTGGATCGCGAGACCAAGTTCAAGGCTTACGCCCGCTTCGGCGTCAAGTGGTACTGGATCGTCGATCTCAAGCAGCGCGTGCTGGGAGAATACGAGTTGACGAACAAGACCTACGGCGCGCCGGTCCTGGCAGCGTTCGACGAACCATTCCAGCCGCGCTTGTTCCCCGGACTGGTCATCGACCTGGCGTCCCTGGAATGGTAGCCGCCTCGGTGCCGTTTGCGGCTTAGCACGCCCTGACTGGAGAACTCCCATGTCGATGTCGGCGCTGTTCGCGGCGGACTGGAAAGAGCAGGGGCAGCAGGTCCTGGAGAAAATTCAGGACTTCAACGAGAACCGGGTGCCGGAATGGCTCGGCAAGACCGGCTTGCCCGTGCTCGATCCGTTGCCGATGATGAACGTCGCAGCCGACTTCGCCGCGATCCTGGCGGGCATTGCCTTGCTGGTCGCACTATGGCGGCTGCTCACCCTGCGCATCTTTCGTTCGTTCTTTGCCGTGGCGGCGGCCCTGCTGATCGCCTACTACCCAGCGGCCTACGGCTTCCACTGGTGGATTTTCGAGCATGACAAGGCAGCCAAGGCGGAGCGGGAGGTCGTGCCCGCCTGGGAAACGAAAGTCCGGGACCACATCGAAAAGATCGACTGGGGCTTCCTGGCCGGCGGCGTGCTGGTCGGCGGCACCCTGCTGCTCCTGTCCCGGCCTTCCAAGGACCGACCGGAAGAAGAAGAGGAACCGCAGCAGTATCAGCAGCCAGTCAACGCTCCGCCTCCCTGGCAGGCCGCCCCTCAGCCAGCGCCGCAACGGCGTTCGTCGCGGCGTTCGCGCCCGGAGAAGGACCCGTTCGATTTTTCGTGACATCGGACTGCGACTTTCCGATGAGAACACTCCCTCGTTCGTTAGAATACCAGATAGACAAGAGCCGTATTCTTCTGGGGGACATGCAACATGCAACCGGAATCCAAAACTGCCGAGGAAAAGGTGCGGGAAGAGCAGTTCATGCAGAGCTTGCTCGAAGCCGGCTTGTTGACCGAAATTACTCCACCATTGCCGCCTGAAAAGTGGCCGAAGAACCGAATGCCGATTCCCATTGAAGGTAAACCAATTTCCGAGATCATTATCGAGGAACGGCGATAGTGGCCAGCTTCTTCTTCGATTCCAGCGCCGTGGTCAAACGGTATGTGCTGGAAACCGGAAGCGCCTGGGTGGACAGCATCAGCAACTCGGCTGCCGGTCACAGGATTTTCATCGTTCGCGTCAGCGGTGTCGAGGTAGTGTCGGCGCTGGTCCGCAAGGCGTCAGCACTGTCGCATGAGGACTTACGGGGGATTCGGTTCAGGAGTTGACGAACATGAAAGCCGAACTCGATGCAGCAACCGAAAAACGGCTGCAAGAGAAATTGAAACAGCGCCTGCTGGAAATCGGCTTGCTCTCGGAGATCAAGCCGCCGCTTCCACCGCAGGCGATTCCCAGAGATCGGCAGCCATTTCCAGTTGAGGGAAATCCTGTTTCCGAATTGATTATCAAGGAACGTCGCTAGTGGCCGGCTATTTTTTCGACTCGAGTGCCGTGGTCAAGCGCTACCTGTCGGAAACCGGCAGTAATTGGGTCCGCACGATTCTGGACCCGACCGTCGCCCACGACATCTTCCTGGTGAAGATCACCGGCGTTGAAGCTGTTTCCGCCTTCATTCGACAGTCGCCTCCGCTGCCTCCAGCCGTGCTGGTGCAGATGCTGACGGAATTCAAATACGACATGCACGTGCAATATCAGTTGTTGAATGTCACGGACGCGATCCTGAGCGGTCGGCCTCGTCGAAACTCATCGCTTGCGCGGTTACGATGCGGTGCAGCTTGCCGCAGCCCTGGAACTTGCAGTGATTTCAACGACCATCACACCGGCAACACTTACTTTCGTATGCTCGGATGTTCGCTTGAACGTCGCTGCCCGCGCGGAAGGTCTCGCAATTGACGATCCTAACTCCCACCTCTGAACGATCCATCGTGGAACAACTCTCCTGCACCATCGACGACTTCGGTCCCATTTCCGTGGAACGGCCGGCGACCGTCGCCGAGCTGGGCGAGAGTGTCCGCCGCGCTGCCAGCGACGGACAAGCCATTTATCCGCTTGGCGGCCGGACCATGCTGCACATCGGCCTGCCGCCGAGCAAGCCGGGCGTCGGTCTGGACCTTCGCTCGCTGGACCAGGTCATCGACTATCCCGCGCGCGACATGACCATCACCGTGCAGGCAGGAGTTGCCCTTGCGAAACTGCAAGCAATTTTGCGGCAAGAGAATCAGCAGTTGCCCATTGACGTACCGGCGCCGGAGCTTGCCACGCTGGGCGGAGCGCTCGCGGCCAATGCCAGCGGGCCGCGCCGCTACGGCTACGGCACCCTGCGGGATTACCTCATCGGCATCAGCGTGGTCAACGATCGGGGCCAGGAAGTGAAAGCCGGCGGCCGGGTGGTGAAGAACGTCGCCGGCTACGACCTGTGCAAGCTGCTGATCGGCTCGTTCGGCACGCTGGGCGTCATCACCCAGGTCACGCTGAAGCTGAAGCCGACCGCCGAGGAACAGGCCCTGGTCGATATTCCCTGCGAGGCAGCCAACCTGGCCGCCGTGCTGGACCTGCTGCACGGGTCGCGCACGCGGCCGGTCAGCATCACGGCGATCAACGGGCGCATTCAACCAGACGCCGCCGGCAGCCTGTCGCTTGCCTATGGCGGTTGGTCCGTCCTCGCGGGCTTTGCGGGCAGCAAGCAAACGGTCGCCTGGCAAGTCCAGCAGCTTCAGGAAGAATTCCGCGCGCTGAACTTGACGGGCGTTTCGGCGAACCTGTCCGCACTCGTCCCGCAAGTTCACCAGGCACTGACCGACGTGGCCTGGTCGCCCTACCCCGGACTGACCTTCAAGGCCAACTTGCTGCCCGGCCGGGTCGCGGACTTTCTCCGCGCCGCCGAACCGCTCGACCTTTGCCTGCACGCCTTCGCGGGCAACGGCATCGTCATCGGCCACATCAACGGCGCCCGCACCCTGGAGGATGCCCGGACGGTCTTGCGGAAATTGCAGGAACTCGCGATCCAGGGCAACGTCGTCGTCCTGCGCTGCCCTGGCGAATGGAAGCAATCCTTGCCGATCTGGGGCGCGCCGCGCGGCGATGCCTGGCTGATGCGGGCCGTGAAGGATAAACTGGACCCTGCGGGCCTGTTCAACCCCGGCCGATTCATCGCTGGTATTTGAAACTTCATGACCACCGCCGCCGAAGCACGGACTTCTCTTCCCGTCCTCGCGCCGAAAATCGACGCTGGCATCGATTACGAGCTGTTCCTCGATTGCGTCCACTGCGGACTCTGCACCTCCGCCTGCCCGACCTACGTGGAGCTGGGCACCGAGATGGACAGCCCGCGCGGCCGAATCTACCTGATGCGCGCCGTGACCGACGGCCGACTCGATCTCAACGCCGACGTGCAGCGCCACCTCGACCTCTGCCTGGATTGCCGGGCCTGCGAATCCGCCTGCCCGTCCGGCGTGCAGTACGGCAAGCTGATCGAGCCGTTCCGGATTTATCTTGCGAAACCGCAAGCGGGTCTCGGCCAGCCGCAAGCGAAGCGCTTGCCGCTCTGGCAGCGCTTGCTGCTGTTCCACATCACGCCGTTCGCCAACCGCACGCGCTGGGCGCTGGCCCCGGCCCGGCTGCTGCAATGGACCGGCCTGGATAAGTTGCTCGACAAGTCCGGCTTGCCCGGCCTGCTGCCCAGCAGCATCCGCCAGCTGCATGCCATGTTGCCGAGATTGCAACCATCGCACGGCAAGCTGCCCGAAGTGCTGCCGGCGGAAGGCAAGCGGCGAGCGCGGGTGGCCCTGTTCCTGGGCTGCGCCGGGGATGCCTTCTTTCCGCAAACCAACCTGAACACCGCTCGCGTCTTGCAGCGCAACGGCTGCGAAGTGGTGATCCCGCGCCAGCAAGTTTGTTGCGGCGCGCTGCACTATCATTCGGCGTGCGCTGAGCCGGCCCAGCAATTCGCCGCCGAGAATTGCACCGCTTTCGACCTCAGCTCCGTGGATGCGGTCATCGTCAACGCCGCCGGCTGCGGCGCGATGCTCAAGGACTATGGCCATCTGCTCCACGAAACACCGTCGGCCAGGCAGGGCGAAGCCTTCGCCGCCAAGACCAAGGACATCCACGAGTTCCTGATGCAACTCGGTCCAGTGCAGCCTGAGCACCCGCTGCCAATCAAGAAAGCGGTCTATCACGACGCCTGCCACCTGTGCCATGCCCAGCAGATTCGCAAGCAACCCCGCCAACTGCTGGAAATGATTCCCGACCTGAAACTGCTATCGCTCAACGAAAGCGAAATCTGCTGTGGGGCGGCAGGCAGTTACAACATCACCGAGCCGGAGATGGCGGAGCGTCTCGGCCAGCGCAAGGCGAAGCACATCCTCGACACCGACGCGGAAGCCATCTTCACCGCGAACGTTGGCTGTCTGTTGCAAGTGGGCCGTTATGTGCGTGCGGAACGGCCGAAGATGTGGGTGGCGCATCCGATCGATGCGCTGTGGGCGAGCTACACTGGTTAGTTTAGCCGCGAGCCGAAGGCGAGCGCTGGGTGCAAGCGCTCGCCTTCGGCTTGCG
>JAGVLI010000769.1 GCA_020054355.1 Planctomycetales bacterium
CTGGAGCAGCCCGACCGGGTGGCGATGCTCATCAAGCGGCGCATGGGCCAGACGAGTTTTGGCCGCCCGGTTGCCGGGCGCGACTACCGGCCGGAAACCCTGTCCGCGCTGATCCTGAAGAAGCTGGTGCAGGATGCCGAACACCGCCTCGGACCCATCAAGCAAGCAGTCATCACCACGCCGGCGTACTTCGACGACAGCCGGCGCAAGGCGGTCAAGGACGCCGGCCGCATCGCCGGGCTGGAAGTGCTCGATATCCTCGACGAACCCGTGGCGGCCGCCCTCGCTTATTCATTCCACACCTCGCACGGCCATTCCGGGATGACCCTGGACCGGCTGCTGCCCAACGAACAGCGCACCGTGCTGGTCTACGACCTGGGCGGCGGCACCTTCGACGTGACGCTGGTTCGGCTGTCGCCGCGCCGCTTCGAGACGCTGGCCATCGAGGGCGATGTGCGGCTGGGCGGCAAGGACTGGGACGACCGCATCGTGGACCATGTGGCTGGACTTTTCCAGAAGCAGTTCCACGAAGACCCGCGCGACGACCCGCAGTCGCTCGCCGTGCTGCAATCCGCCGCCGAACGGGCCAAGCGGAACCTGAGCAAACTAACGCAGACCAAGATCACTTGCACGCACCACGGCCATGTCCTGACGACCCACCTGACCCGTGCCGAGTTCGAGACCCTGACCCGCGACCTGCTGACCCGCACCCGGCTGACCACGCAGCAAACCCTGCGGCAAGCAGGGGTGGGCTGGGAAAAAGTCGATAAGCTGCTGCTGGTCGGCGGCTCAACCCACATGCCGATGACGGCGCAAATGCTGGAAGAGCTGAGTGGCCGGAAGCCAGACAACTCGATGGCCGTCAGCGAGGTGGTGGCGCGCGGCGCTGCCCTGCATGCGGGCATCGTCACGGCCCGCAGCGGGGCTACCAACAATTCGCTGGGCGCCGATGCCCGCGAGGCGCTGGCCGACATCGTCGAGATCAACGTCAACTCGCACAGCCTGGGCATCGAGATCAAGCGCAAGGAAGATCGCGTCAACGACATCCTGATCCCGAAGAACACGCAGCTGCCAGCCGCCGCCAGCCGGGTCTATCGCACGGTGAACGAGAACCAGCAGCGGGTGCGCGTCAAGGTGCTGCAAGGGGAAGCGCACCAGGTCGATGCCTGCATCTCCATCGGCGAGTGCTGGATCGAAGGACTGCCCGCGAACCTGCCGAAGCATTCACCGATCCAGGTGCGGGCCGGCTGTGGCAGCAACGGCCTGATCGAAGTGATGGCCCTGGACATGACCAGCGGCAAGATGGCCCGCGCCGAATGGCACCGCAGCAGCGGCCTGTCGGACGAGGAGATCGCGCGGGAGACGGCGTTCGTGCGCGGGTTGAAGGTGCAGTGAAGAGGAACCGCCTCATGGTCTTCGCCGTGCAATGTCCCAACCCGAGTTGCAAGAAGTACCAGCTGGTCGAGGAGCACGACCGCGGCAAGGTAGTCAACTGCCTGCTGTGCAAAGCCGCGATCCGCGTTGGCGGCGGAAATCCTGCCGCGCCGCAGCCACCGGCATCGAAGCCCCGCCAGCCGTGACGAAGTGCGAAGCCGCGAGCGGCACTCTACTTCCCCGCCAGAAAGCTATTCACATCCTCGTGCAGTTTCTGCAAGCCTTCCGCCACGTTCTTGATGCGTTCCAACGGCATACGGTCATCCTCGCGGTCGCTCGATAGCTTCGCCCGTTCCTTCTCCAATATCTTGCTCTGCGCCAGGCCCGCCAGCAGCAGCTTGCGCGGCACTAGCTTGTCGCCGGCCTTCTTGCATTCGTCGAAGTGCTTGCGGGCTTCGTCGAGGTGGGCGAGGATTTTTTCCGCCGAGTTCAGGTTGGGCCAGACCTTGTAGAAAAAGTTTTCGGCTTGCAGATTCCGCTTCGCCCAGGCTTCTTCCAGGTCGCGCAACTCCTTTTGCAACTGCGGCGTTTCGCCATGCTTCAGCGCTTCCCGGTAGAGTACAAGCGCTTCTTCGTAGCGGGCTTCGCGGTTGCGCAGCAGGCGGGCTTCATCCACCTTGGCTTCGCGTTCCTTCTGCCGGGCTTCGCCGTCGATCCGCTTCGACCAGCCAGCGATGAAATCCGCCAGTTCCTGGTGGGAACTCTCCAGGATTTGCCGTCGGCCGCCGTCGGCCAGCAGGTTGTTGACCTGCGCTGCGGTCAGCTTCGCCTTGACCGCAGAGCCGGCCAGGCCGTCGTGATCCGCTTTCAATTCCTTCAGGTCGGCTTCGAGCCGCGCCTTGCCGCGCCGGGCTTCTTCCAGCGCTCCCTTGTGGTCCGCCTTGGCGAGAAGTTGTTGCAGCGTCTTGCCCAGATCGACTTGCAGTTGCAGGGCTTCATCCAGGTTGCGGATGTGCCGGTCGCGCAGGAACACCACTTCACCGATGGGGGCCGCGTCCGCGTTCACATTCACCGTGCGCACGGCCAGCTGTTCATCGAGGATGGGCACGGGAATGCGCGCGACCGCGTTGCCACCGTGGACCACCGTGATACAGGCGACGTGCGAGAACTTGTCGCGCGCCTGGAGAAAGCCTTCCCGATTGGTGAAGCCCTGATCTTGCAGCCGTTCGCCCGGCTCGAAGCCGTGCTTGCCGCTTTGCACTTGCAGATTGAAGTGGGGCAAGCCCTGATCGTTGACGAGCCGCAATCGCAGCAGTCCTTCGCCGGTGCCCAGCTTCAGGCAGCGATAGCCCAGCACGCCGGAGC
>JAGVLI010000436.1 GCA_020054355.1 Planctomycetales bacterium
CATGGAGTTCGTGATCGCGCATCCGAACATCGCCGGCGCACAGAGCTATCACAACTCGGGCGGCATGCTGCTCCGAGGCCCCGGCGTTCCGCAGGACGAGTACCGTCCGCAGGACGTGAATGTGTTCGACCAGATCGGCCGCATCGGCGAGGACGGCGGCGAGATCATCATGATCGGCCGCAAGTTCGAGAAGGTGCCGACCATCGAAGGCAAGCTCTATCTGCGCATCGCCCCGCTGCCCGGCAGTGGCGGCTCGACGGGCAGCTACTCGGTCAACGTCAGCACTGGCGGCAACTAGCACGACCAAAACAATCCGAGCCCGCAGCGCAAGCAAGGGACCAATCTCCCTTGCCTGCGCTGCGGGCTCTTTTGCTTTTTCCACTCAATCCAGCCAGCTGAACGGATAGCTGGCGTCATCCAGCTCCAGCGCCTGGCGGGTGATATTCAGCGGCCGCACGGTATCGACCATGACGGCCAGTTCGTCTGTCTGCTTGACCGGCCGGCTGGCGACGATGGTCCCCGGATGCGGCCCGTGCGGGATGCCGCGCGGGTGCAGCGTGATCGAGGCTTCCTCCACCCCGCGCCGGCTGCCGAACCGGCCGCGCACGTAGTACAGCACTTCATCGGCCTGCACGTTGGAATGAGCGTAGGGCACCTTGATCGCTTCCGGGTGCGTGTCGAGCAACCGCGGCGCGAACGTGCAGACCACGAAGCCTTTCGCCTCGAAGGTCTGGTGGATCGGCGGCGGCTGATGGATCGTGCCCGTCACCGGCTCGAAGTCGTCGGCGTTGAAGGTGAACGGATAAGCCATGCCATCCCAGCCGGCCACGTCGAACGGATGATGCGCCAGGATGTAGCGCGACAGCCGACGGCCATCCTTGATGAGCACGGGCACGTCCTCTTCTTTGTCGATCACCAGCGGCTCGCGCGGTCCGTGCAAATCGCGCTCCGAGTAGGGCGCGCCGAGTTTTAGCTGGCCGTCCGGATTGAAATAACGCGGCGGCGGCGAAATGTTGCCCGGCGTTTCGATCACCAGCAATTCCGGCTGGACGTTCGGCTCGAACTCGAGGCGATACGTCGTGGTATGCGGAATGACGATGTAATCGAACGGCTTGAACGGCAGCACGCCGAACATGGTGTGCAGCACGCCCTGGCCCTTGTGGACGAACAGCACTTCGTCGGCCGAGGCGTTGCGGTACAGCTCCGCTTGTGGCTTCGCCGGCTTGCAGCGCGCCAAGACGATATCGTCGTTGACCATCAAGGCCACCCGTCCGGTGATCGGATCGCCCGACGCTTTCAGCGCTGCGGTCTTGAAGTGGTGATGCCGCAGGACTTCCTGGGGGACGGTGTCGAGCGGCAGTTCGCCGGCCGGCTCGATCTTGCGCACCCGCGTCGGCGGCCGCAGGTGGTAGCAGATGCTGTACGCGCCGTCGAAGCCTTTCGTCGTAACTACTTCCTCGTAGTGGATGCCTTCGCCCTTGTAGCCGCCGGCTCGTCGGTGTTCGATGTGTCGCTTGCGGGGAATGGAGCCGAGCTTCATATATTGCGGCATCGTTCACCTCGCTTTCACCAGGCAGGCGGCATGGCCCAGAATTTTGGCGTGGCCTTTCACACACGAATCCGTCGGCTCCCAGCCGTCCGCGAGCCGCCGTTCGAGCAGTTCGTCAGCGCTCGGCTTGTCGTCCCAGACGGCGACCGCCGTCAGCGTGCCGAGTCAGTTGACGCCGAACACCAGCCAGCGATCCTCGGCTTCGAGGCGAATCAGAAAGTCGTAGCTGAACTCGTCCTGGCTCACCATGTCCACCGAACCGGGCGGGAAGCCGCGGTCGTTCATCCAGCCGAGGACGTTTTCCAGGCTGTCCGAACGGCCGAAGACCGCGGCGAACTCGGGATAGTCCGCGCGAAGGTCGGCGACTTGGTTGAGGTATTCCTTCATCGTGGCACTCGCTATGACAGCCGCAACAGGTTATTTGCCATCCAGTTCAGCCCAAACCAGGAACGCCGTAGCAACAATCCATAGCACGGGCAAGAAGATGAACAGGAGCCAAAATATCGTCGAGACCTTCCGTTTCCAGTCGTCCTGCATGGAACACCGTTGGGCTTGGCGGCGATGAAAGCTGATGCGTTACAGTGTGCCGCGACGATCCTGCTCGCGTTCGATGGCCTCAAACAGCGCCTTGAAGTTACCCTTGCCGAAGCTGCGCGAGCCGTGCCGTTCGATGATCTCGAAGAACAGCGTCGGCCGGTCGCCGACGGGCTTCGTGAAAATCTGCAGCATGTAGCCTTCGTCGTCGCGGTCCACCAGGATGCCCAGCTCGGCCAGTTCGCGGATGTCCTCGTCGATCTTGCCGATCCGTTCCGGCAGCGCGTCGTAATACGCTTGAGGCACCCGCAGGAACGACACGTCGTTGGCCCGCAGGGCACGGACGCTGCCAATGATGTCCTTGGTGGCCAGCGCGATATGCTGCACGCCGGGGCCGTGATAGAACTGCAAGTATTCCTCGATCTGCGAGCGCCGCCTGGCCCTGGCCGGTTCGTTGATCGGGAATTTGATGCGTCCGTGGCCGCTCTGCACCACCTTCGACATCAGCGCCGAGTATTCCGTGCTGATGTCCTTGTCGTCGAAGTGGACCAGCTGCGTGAAGCCCAGCACGTCCTGATAAAACTTCACCCAGTCGTCCATCTTGCCTTCCTCGACGTTGGCCACCACATGGTCGATGACCGCCAGCCCCGCCGTGTGATAGGTCTTCGGGCTGTAGCGGTCGGCGTCGAGAGGCAAATAACCGGGAGAGAAGACCCCGCGATAGCGGTCGCGGCTCATGAAGGTATGCGTGGTGTCGCCATACGCCTGGATGGTGGCGTACTCGTAGACGCCATGCTCGTCTTCAAGCAGCGTGGGCGGCACCAAGCCGACCGCCTTGCGCTGCAAGGCCGTCTCGTAAGCGACCTGGACATTGTCCACTTCCAGGGCGATGTCCATGACGCCGTCGCCATGCTCGATCAGCCGTTTCGCTTCCGGATGGTCCGGCCCCAGCGGCGACACCAGCACGAAGGTGATATGCCCCTGGCGCAGGACATAGCCCGCTTCGTGCTTGAGCCGGGTTTCCAGGCCGGCATAGGCGATCACATCGAAGCCGAAGGCATTCCGATAGAAGTACGCCGATTGCCGGGCGTTGCCGACGAAGAAGCGGATGTGATCGATGCGACGCAGTGGCAAGGGATCGGTCTTCATGGAGCTTCTCCTCTGAAGCATTACTTTTTCAGGCGATCGATGCGGACGCTGCCTGTCGAGAAATCGATCGTCAGTTGACAGTCTTTCAGCAAGCGGGTGCCAAGTAACACGTCCTGGCTATCGCTGACCAGGACCTGGGCCTTCCTTGTTTTCCCGGCGATTTTTACCCGGCCGGAGAAA
The DNA here is from genome assembly GCA_020054355.1 of Planctomycetales bacterium. Lineage (GTDB taxonomy): Bacteria > Planctomycetota > Planctomycetia > Gemmatales > Gemmataceae > JAGVLI01. Next base: position 3,413 of record JAGVLI010000436.1, read on the forward strand.
ATCAGCTCTTCCGTCTGGCTGCCGTCAGCCAACTCGAAGAGCAACGTACCCGTAAGTTCCAGGCCGAGGGTGACGGCCAGGCGAGTCGGTACGGAAATGAAGCCGTCAAAACCGGTGTCAACCACCGCATCGACCGTGACGGAGCGATGCCTGCCGGAGACTTCCACTTTGGTCTGGGGCGTCATGGTTTGCGCCAGTGCATTTTGGAGAAGGCCCCGCCGTCTGCCCGGCAGGCAAAGAAACCACCGTGGGGCCAGCGTTTTTCGTATGCCGCCATCGCTCCCTCTGGCGTCTTGCCAAGGACGTAGTCGTAACTTTCCAGATTGATGACGACGTAGTCGTGCTCGTGTCCGGGCGGCTGCTCCTGCTGAATCGTTGCCAGCAGTGCCTCAATCTGCCGATCAAAGCTGCTGAGATGAAGACGGGGCCTCATTCGCACTAGCTTTTTCATGAGGAATGCACTCCTGACTATTTCTCCTGTCCGGGATGCTGATTTTTCCAGGCGAGCGCATGAACAGCGGGCTGACGCTCCGCCGCTCGCCAATCTCAGACAGCAGAACCATGGCAACCAACGCGCCTGTAGCCCTTACTGAAAGGACTGCCGTCAACACGACAGCGATAAAACCCACCTTCGGGCCAGCGGACATCAAAGGCAGCCATGGTCGCCTCGGGAGTCTTTCCAACCACATACTCGCCCGTAGCCATGTTGATCGCGAGATAATCGCGAGCTTGTTCCGGCGTCAGCTCATTCCGAATTCGATCCAGGAGTGCCTCAATACGGCGATCCAGCGCTGTCCGCCCACGCCTTGACCGGGGCCGAAGTCGTCTGTCCACGACCTTTTTTCTCATGTTGCCTCCGGCTCCTTGGCGTTGCCATGATCGGACACCCCGTTGGATAGTCTATCGGGTGGCCGATGCGCATCCTGCGGATACCAAATAATCTGGCACGGATCCACTTCGTGCCATGCTGGAAACCCATCGGGAAAACTCAGCAAGAATTCGTCACAACTCGGACATTTCAAAGAAAAGAGATGGCCGCCCGTGATGTTGCGGCCGTGTTCATCTCCCTTGGACCAGTGGCCACCGGCCAGCACAAGTTCAGAAGTTTGGCCGCAAGACGACGCCACATTGGGGACAACATCCCGCCTGACCTTCAAATGGAAAATCTCTGCGCGGCCAGCCGATTTGGTTGATGATTGCCATGAGCGAATCACTGGGTGAATGTGCTTTACAGCACCGGAATCCCGAACCGCCGTACCAGCGCTTCCAACTCCCGCCGCAAAAACGGCAGCGACGGCGCGATGAACAGCTGGTCCTGCATCCGCGACGGATCGTAGTCCGTGGTAATCACCACGTCGGTCACGAACGGCTGGCGTTTCACTTCCGACGAGAACAGCGAATACGGAATCTCGCCCGTGGACGACAGGATGCCTGCTCCGAAGACCTTGGTATCCGCCCCTTCCTCGATCAGGCCGAACTCGATGCTGAACCAGCTGAAGCGCTTCAGGGCCAGCACCTGTTCGCCGTGCGGCGTGGCCGAGGCCGCTTTGCCGATCAGGGTCAGCAGTTCGGCGTAATCGCGGTTCATCAGCGGCGGCACGTGGCCCAGGCAGTCGTGGATCATGTCCGGCTCGGGCGTGAACTCCGGGTGCGAGCCGTGCCGGATAAACTGCGTCACCGGAAAGCCGCGCTCGGCAATGTATTCGTAAAACGTGCGATAAGGCAGCGCCCCCTCGGCCGGCACCAGGTGCATGTTGGTCTCGCGCTGTACCCGCTCGCTCAGGCAGCGCAGCTGCGGGATTTCGTCGCGGGTAATGGCCAAGTCGCGCTTGGCGTCCAGGTATAGCCGGCTGGCATGCTGGATGTGCAGTTCGTCCAGTTTCGGGCTGACTTCCCGCCAGATGCGGGTTTCTTCCGGGGTATACTCGATCAGCGGCGGTCCCAGGCGTTCGAGGCGGTGCTTCCGGCACAGCGCGAACAGGGCCTTCCGGCGCTGGATGTAGGCTTCGTCGCCCTGGCCTGGATGCCCTGGCTCCAGTTCCAATTCGGTCACGTCCGGCGGCGTCACCATCGTCTGGGCATCGATGGCAGCGCCGTACTCGGTTAGCGTGGGAGTTTCTTTCATCGTGGGTGGCCCGAGGGCGAGATGGGGTTCGACCGCAACACACGCTTTCACTATTTATTATAAGGGAGTCTTATTCAGTCTCAATATACCGCTCGCGGTTTAGCACGGAGCAAGCCGACATGAAAGCAGCCTTCTTCGAGCAAACTGGCCCTCCCGAAGTCATCCAGTACGGCGACGTGCCGGACCCGAAGCCGAAGCCCGGCGAAGTGCTGGTCAAGATCGCGGCGGCAGCGATCAACCCCATCGACACCTATATCCGTTCGGGCGCGATCAATATGACGCTGCCCAAACCGTACATTCCCGGCTGCGACCTGGCGGGGACCGTAACGGCTGTCGGGCCGGACGCGAAGCGCTTCAAGGTCGGCGACCGAGTCTGGGGGTCGAACCAGAGTCTGATGGGCCGGCAAGGGTCGTTCGCCGAACTGGCGGCAGTCCATGAAGACTGGCTCTATCCCACGCCCGCAGGAGTGTCGGACGAGACTGCGGCGGCCGCAGCGCTCGTCGGCATCACCGCACATCTGGGCCTGTTCCGTTGCGCGAAGCTGCAAGCCGGCGAGGTGGCCTTCGTGAATGGCGGCACCGGCGGCGTCGGCTCGATGGTGGTGCAGATGGCCAAGGCGGTCGGCGCGAAAGTCATCACGACGGCGGGCTGCGCGGAGAAGCTGGATTTGTGCAAGCAACTGGGGGCCGACGTCGCGATCAACTATCGCAAGGAAGCCGACGTGGACGCGGCCATCAAGGAGTTTACCGGCGGCAAGGGCGTGCAAGTCTGGTACGAGACGCAGCGCGAGCCGAACTTCCTCCGCACCATTCCGCTGCTTGCCCAGCGCGGCAGGATGATCGTCATGGCCGGCCGGCAAGCGCAGCCGGTGTTTCCGGTGGGGCAATTCTACGTGAAGGATTGCTCGCTGTTCGGCTTCGCCATGTTCAACGCCACGCCAGACGAGCAGCGCCAGTGCGCCGAGGACGTCAACCGCTGGCTGGCGGCGAACAAGCTGCAAGTCACCGTCGGCAAGGTCTTCGCGCTGCGCGAAGCCGCCGCCGCCCACCGCTTGCAGGAAGACAACACCCTGCAAAAGGCGAACACGCTGACCGGCAAGATCGTGGTGAAGCCGTGAGCTTCAGCAAGGCTTCAGCGTATAATGCGAACCCCAGATGCTGGACAGCCGTCCGCCATCTGCTAGACTGCAACCGATTGGCAGTTCTCAGACTCCCTGGCAGGATCGTAAAACGTGGGAAAACGGCGATTGCTACCCGATGATGCAAGGCAGGACTTTTTCACTGTCTGCCGTTTTTCCACGGAACAGTTGCAGTCCTTGGTGGAACTATTTTCGAGCGGAGAGTCGGTTCCTCCGTATGAGCCGGCTTTCTTTGAAAAAGTGGCCGAACGGCTGCATCTTGACGCTGCCGGAACCCGCTCAGCCTTATTCGTCGCCGGTTTTCTGCAACAACTGGAAGAGAAGGGCTTCGACAGCGACGAGGTCGTTAAGAACTTGCGTGACACGATCGACGCTGCGGCCGCACCGGAGGAGAAAGGAGCGCTGCTTGCTGGCTTCGATCAACATTTATCGATTTGGACGGCACTGACATCGCCGCAGCCCGCGCGAATACGAGAGCAGAAGATTCGGCAACTGAGTCAGGCAACGCAACGGACCGCAGATGAATTTCGAACCATCTGCCAGCTTCGACCCTTATTCGAGCATGGGACGGGCGGGCAAGAAGCGATCACTGGCCAAGTCCTGACTGTTCTGATGGAATTGACGCTGGTTTCGACCAAAGGAGCCAAAGAGACCCTGGTATTCGACCTGACGCCGGAAGCTCTTGAGTCGTTGGAAGCAGTGATTCAACGTACCAAGCAGAAGCTCCAGACCATTCTCGACAAGTATGGCCGCGAGATTCTAAACGTTCGAGCGGCAGGGCAGCAGGCATGATCCCAGCAAATGCGAATGACTGGCGGTTGAAGGGAGGCGCCGCTACGCCTTCGGCGGCCGCCGATCCAGAAGCGCTGCGCGTTTCCCTGGAGGTTTCGTTTGATCCAGTAGAAGACTCGTATCGTTCGATTCAGTACAAACTGTTTGAAAGATTGCCCGCCGCGTACAAGTCGCTGGACGATCAGGCGGATACGGAATCAGCCATTGCAGATTTCAAGGTGCAAGTATTTGATAAAACTTACGACTTGGCTGAGGTGATTTGGAGAAGTCTAACCGCCGCGTTTCGACAGCAAACCGTCGTTCTCGATGTAATTCGAACTGGTACGGCGGAATATCGGCTGCTCCGGCCACTTCAGGCCAATTTCCAACCATGTGCGGACCGCGCCTGGGAGTTTCACGTTGATGGCTTTTCTCCCCGATTCGTCGGTCTTGGTTCATCGATTGCCGAAGCTCGAAACAATTGGAAGGACACCGTTCACATCGCGTTTCAGCGTCTGGTCCATCGACGCCCCTTCCGGATGACCGCCGAGGAAAAACAGGAATGGGCCTTGCTAGAACAATTGATCGACGTGGAACACTATCGCAAATCCACCCCACTGAAAATCCGTTCCCTGGGTTGGGTGTCCGGGACCGGCACTGGACCTCGGGTAATCACCTGGATCGGCGGGGATCGGGTGGAGCAAGTGACTCTCGATCAGATGCCGCCGGAGTTCGCCGCTTTCGACAACGACCAGTGGTTTGAGGCCATCGTCGAACGAGAACCGCGAACTTTCAAGCTGATCCGAGCTTCCTTCGTTCAGCGGCGGAATCCGCTTGGCCGAATGACCAAACAAGAACTCGACCAGTGGTGGGATTCGCTGCCAAGAACCGGCAATTTGCCACCTTCGGATTCGGATTGGTCCAACCTGAATTCCGCCCAATGATTGTCGCCGAATGTTATTTTCTTGATGTCGGTCAAGGAGCGAGTCAAGTTGTCGCTTTGGCGGATGGCAGCGCGATTCTCATTGATTGCGGTCCTTCCGCTCAAGTCCTGCTGGACCTCTTGCACCAACTCGGCGTCAATCGGATCGCGGCGTTGCTGATCACGCACAACCACACCGACCACGTCGGCGGGATTCCCGAGGTCGTCGTCCAATATCGAGGCGCGATCGATCGAATCTTTTTCTTGCAGGATCGGCCGGCGCCCGAACTGGAACGGGGTCGCTTCTATTCGTTCCTCATGGATGAATGGCAGCAACGCAACATTCCCGAGCCAAGCCCGCTGATGCGGCACCCTCTTCTTCCTTGGCTCTACAGCCAACCGACTGATACGCCAACGGCAGCGATTCGGATCGAAGCACTCTTTCCCGACTTTTTTCAGAACATTTGCGGGCAAGCCAGGGGCGAGCCCAATGCAACGAGTGCGATCCTGCGACTGCACTGTGGACGGAGCACGATTCTGTTTCCAGGCGATGCCAACGCTGCCGCCTGGCTGCTTGTGTCCGAGAAAACCGGGCACCCAGTAACTTGCGACATCCTCGCCGTCTCCCACCACGGCGGCCAGATCGTGCGGTCGAGGAGACACGACGAAGTCGAGGCGGACTTTCACGCAGCCATTCGCCCCGAACTGGATCACCTCTACGGCGAGGTTGTGCGCTGCCGCTACGCCATCATTTCAGTCGGTACCGGCAACGTATACGATCATCCGTTGCCCCCGCACGTCGAATCGCTTCGCGATGCTGGCGCTCGCGTGATGTGTACGCAAATTACTCGTCGATGTTGCCTTGCTCAGGAACCGCTCCGTCCCGGTATCATTCCGCCGCGCTGGCCTGGGCGGGCGGAAGCGCAGGAATCCAGGACCAACAAAGGCGCGAGTCGCAATGTCGCTTGCGCCGGCACGGTCTTGGTCCAGATCGGCCCGGATGAAGTGGTCGTCGATCGATGGCAAGAGCATCAGCAGGCCATCGATGAGAAATTGAGCAGGCCGGAAGGCCATCCTCTGTGCCGTCAATGATGCAAATTACCTCGCTGGTGGGTCAACACCCTGCAAAAGGCGAACACGCTGACCGGCAAGATCGTGGTGAAGCCTTCTTGATGGATCGTTTCACGCGATTGGAGATGTGGAGTTTCCCGACCACTGGATCATTTCGGCGATTGCTGACCGCAGGTCGGGTTGACGAGCAGCGGCGTTGCAGCGGGCATGTCCGCGCCGGCGACCGTTGGATTGAGTCCCGCCGGAATCGTCAGGTAGACTTCCGCCAGTTCCGCGTCGGTCATGCAGCAGGAGAGTTCGCCGGGCTGCGAGCGCCGCGACTTCTTGGCCCCGACATGGTGGCGAAACACCCTGGAAAACCAGTACATGTACGGACCCTCCACGACATCAGGTGTGGGGATGACCTGCGTGCGAATGGTGGAACGTGGAATCGCGCCGTCGGCCCAGCGACGGTGCATGGCCAGATAAGATGGCCGTCGGGAAACGAGAGACCGCGCGGAGCGCGGCGTCGCGCCCCGAATATCGATTGTTCCCTGGACCCGGAAGGAGAGCTACCCCATCCTTGTCGCCGGGCACCTCTGCGAGCAGGGGGAAATTCCGTGTGCTGCAAATCTAGATCACGGCCGGAGCATTGTCAAATCAGGGCCGTCTGAAGCAAAGAAAAAGCGGCGCGGTTCAGGCGAGGCGCGATCACTGCTTCTCGGACAGGAGCAACCGCACATCCTCCACCACCCACGACGGTTTCAGGAAGCCGAGGTGGTAAATCTCGCGGACGCGCCCTTGCGGGTCCACCAGGAAGATGCGCGACGGATGATCGAGCTGGCCGTTGGCGATCGGCTTCGCCCACATGCCCCAATCCTTGACGACCTTCGCAACTTCGTCGGCGGTGCCAGTCAGGGCGGTCCAGCTGGCGGGATCGGCGTCGTAGAGCTTCAAATAATCGCGCAGCTTCTCTGGCGTGTCTCGCGCCGGATCGAGCGTGATCGAAAGCAAGCGGACGCGCCCGTCCTTGAGCTGGCCCTGCCGGGCCAACTCCTGCTGCACCTGCACCAGCCGGCTGGTGGTCGCCGGGCAGCTGCCGCTGCAGGTGGTGAAGATGAAGCTGACCAGCAGCACCTGGCCCTGGAGGTCGGCGGACTTCAGGGGCTTGCCTTCCTGCGTCGTCAGCGCGAATGCGGGGGCTTGCTGAATCACGGCTAACCGCGAGGCTGCCGGTTCGGCGGTAAGCGAAAGGAAGATGGAGGCGAGAGAGCAGATCATAGGTCCACAGGCTCCGCGAGACGTTCAGTTTTATTCGACGACCTTGCCAGCGCCCCGGCAGCGGCGGCAGCGGCCGTTGCCGTTGCAGGACATGCAGTATTTCGAGCCGGCATCGTGTTCCACGCCGAGCAGACTTTTCAGGAACATGGCCCACATCACCCCGAACGCCATGATGCCCATGATGAGCCAGCCCTTGCCTGGCAAGTTGGAATCGCCCTCCTTGCTGCCGCGGCACACCGGGCAGAAACCCTTGCCCGCGCAGTCCGGGCAAACGAGGGCGTTCTGCAGGGCCTCGTCCTGCTTGGCCTGGGCGGCCGCGAGATACTTCGCGGTGCTGAGTCCGACCATGCCTTGCTGGGGCACGTCGATGGCCTCGCCACATGCCGGGCAAGGCACTTGCTTGCGTTCCTCGCGCGCCGGAATGTCGAAGCGTTCACCGCACTTGCAAGAGAGTATCTGAGCCACTGCCTGCCTCCGGACAATACTCCCGTAGGGTCCGTTGTGCGGACCATTCCCAGCAAAAGGTCCGCACAGCGGACCCTACGAGTTAGGTCCAGCAATTCCTACCGCAACAGCATATCATGTCCGCGCGCCGGTCCCGTTTTCAGCTTCGTCAGATCGACGTGGAAGAACGGGTCCATCTTCATGCCGTCCGGGCCGATGTGGGCCAGGCGGACCCAGAAGGTGCTGGCGCGGTCCAGGGTGCTGAGCAGCGAATTGGTGATGTACATCCGCTTGCCGTCGCCGGTGACGTGCATCATGTTCGGATGCACACCCGGAACAATGGTGCTGGCCAGCTTGGGGTTCTTCAGGTCGCTGACGTCCCACTGCTGAATATCATTGGAGCCGAAGCAGCTGACATAGAGAAAGCGGTCGTCGGGCGATTGCCGGAGGTCGGCGGGCAGCTTGCCCGTGGCGCAGAGCTTGCGGACGCCGTACTTGCCTTCCTTGTCGCCTTCCCAAACCCAGATGGCATCGTCCAGGGCGCAGTTCGTGAAACCGTGGTTCGCGTTCTCCTTCAAAGACCATCGGCACTCCAGCGGTGCCAGGCCGGCGGTGAGGGTCTGGATCGGCTTGCGTTCGCGGAAGTCCCAGAAGACCAGTTCCTTGCCGAAGTTCTTGAAATCCATCTGCGCCATCGGCTTCTTGTAGTTGTTCAACGGCGTGAAGCTGGATGTCACCATGCGGTTCAGGTCCGGCTTGACGGCCACGTCGTAGCCGTAGGGCGCTTCCTTGGGCTGGTCGATGCGACGGATGAAGGAGCCATCGTTGTTGAACTCCGCCAGGCCCGCCGGCAGTCCGCCGTCCTTGGCGCCCAGGAACGAGAGCAGCATCCGGCCGGGCAGCGCGTAGGGCGAATGCGGCGCGGTGAAGCCGGTCTTGCCGGGAATGTCCTCGATGATCTTGACCACCTTGGGCTGTTCGGGCTTGGTGGCCACGTCGATGATGAAAATCTTGCTGGAGAACAGGCTGCAGCCCCAGATGTGCGTGCGGTCGTCGGTGTAGCCGAAGTGGTGCGTTTCGTTGCCGGCACTGCCGAGGTCGAGCTGATAGATGATCTCGCCATACTTCGGCGATTCCGGCTGCACGTCGATCACTGCCAGGAAATCGTTGTCCTTGCCGTCGGCATCGACGCAGAAGACGTAGAGCAGCTTTTCCGGCCCGTCGAGCCGCTTGACGAAGGGAGACAAGCAGGTCTCGGCGTGTGCCGATTCGCGGATCAACAGCACGGCCAGGCTGAGCAGGAGCAGGGGCAGGAGGACCAGTCGCCGCGATGAGTGAAGCCAGTGCATAAGCATCCTCCCGAAGGGTTTTTCCAGCGCTCAACGACGTTGTTCCGCCTGCAACGTTTCTACCGCCGTTATCACCTGTTCGACCCAGTCGGCATTGTCGGGCCGAACCAGTTCGGTGCGATAGTTGAATTGCTTGCCTTCCAGCACGATCGCTTCCGAATCGTCGATCAAGAGGTCCACACCGTACAGCGGTGGATACTTGACGACGGTCTTGAAGCGTTCGCCCAGCGATTGAATTTCGCGGCGGTGTCGATCCGCGTTGACCACGCCGCGCAGCCAGCCGCCATAGAGGAAGAAACTGGTGCGGACTTCCAGCGGACGGCGAAACGAGGTCGTGTAAACCCACAGCTCGCAGCGTTGCTGGCGGAGGTATTGTAGGAGTTGGCCGGTCCCGTGACGCAGGCGTTCGTGTCCGAGCGCCCAGGACAGCCAGGATCGGGTCGGAGGCTCGACCGGGAAGGTGGAACTGCAAGGAATCAGCGTGTCGTCGAGGTCGAAGGCGATGCGCATGACGATCAACAGGTGTGGATTACATGTGCGGGGCCGAAATTGCCCAGGCGCGCTCCACCTCGGCGGCTGCGGCGCCCAACCCTGCCGCGCCACCTTGCAGGGCGGTTGCGAGTCGCGCCCGGCCGCGCCTCGCATCGGCGGTTGCGTCTTTCGTCAACTTCGCGGCCAGTGCGTGCAAGAATTCAGCGAGGGCGTCATAGCGCAGGTCGCCGATCTCGTTCGCCAATTCGATCAGCGTGCCGGGATAGCGCTCGATATTGTCGCGATGTAAGGCCACTCCGTAAGCTCTCCGGCGCCTATTTGCCGTTCTTCTTGTGACCATCGAGCTTCGCCAGCGGTCCCAGGGCCAGCGTCGTGGTCTGGTCTAGCGGGTAGCGGTCGAGCACTTCGCGCACCTGTTCCAGCGTGACGGCATCGAACGCCTGCAACTCATCGTCCACGGTGCGGTATTGCTTCAAATAGGTCCAGTTCATGCCGACGGCGAACATCCGGCCGCGCGGCCGTTCGTTGTGCCGGACTTCGCGCGACGTTACCTTGCTTTTCGCCACCTGCAGCTCTTCCTTGGTGATGCCGGTCTTCTGCACGTCGCGCAGCAGTTCGCGGACAATCTCGAGGTTTTTGGCGGTGCCGTCCGGTTCGCAGATGAACGAGGTGATAAAGCAGCCCGCGCCTTCGTACTCGGAGAAGCCCGTATCCGCCGATTCGACCAGGCCCGGATCGACCAGCGCCCAGTAGAGCCGGCTGCCCGAATCATCGCCAATCACCACCGACAGCACCTGGGCGGCATAGCGCAAGGGCGAATGCGCCGGCGGCCCGTTGCTGAACAGCAGCACATGCTCCTGCGTCACCGATTCCTTGGTGACTAACTGAAACTGGCGGGAACCGGCAGCCTCGCGGACGTGGTGCCGTTCCACCGGCCCCGAGTTCCAGCGGCCGCAATGCTCTTCCACCATGCCGACCAGCTTGGGCCAGTCCACGTTGCCGGCCACCGCCACGGTTACGTTCGCTGCGACATAGCGGCGGGCAAAGTAGTCGTGCATCTGCTCGCGCGACAGTTCGCCGACCGACTGGGCCGTGCCCAGCACGCTGTTGCCCAGCGGATGGTCGTTGAAATGGATGCGCCGGCCCTGCTCGTAAGCCGAGGACATCGGCTGATCCAGGTACATGTTGATTTCTTCGATGATGACATTCTTTTCCTTGTCGAAGTCATCGTTCCGCAGACTGGGACGGAGAATGTCCGCGAGGATGTCGATGGCGTCGGGCAGGTATTCCGGCAGCACCACCGCGTAGAACACCGTGTTCTCCTCGCTGGTGTAGGCGTTGTAATTCGCGCCGATGCGGTCGAAGTCCTTGTTCACGTCGAGATAGGTGCGCCGTTCGGTGCCCTTGAAAACCATGTGTTCCAGGAAGTGCGAGACGCCGGCGACGGCGGGTTCCTCGTCGCGCGCCCCGGTGCGGACAAAGAAGCCGATGGCGGCGGACAGCGCCTTGGGGCTGGTTTCGCCGACGATTTGCAGACCATTGGCCAGCGTGTGGTGATGAAAGGTCATCGCGAAATTCCTTTGTCAATGGACCGCTTGCGGTTTAGCCCTGTAGGGTCCGCTGTGCGGACCACATCCACCCTTGACAGCATCGGTCTATGAGCCCTGAGACCGCTTCTCGCCGGCCGGTTCAGGTGGAGCAACTTGCTCAGCCGGTTTTGCTCTGCTGCGGAGAACCTCGAAGTCGGGATTTTCATGTTCGGGCAGGAAGCAGCGAAGTCGGCCTCGAAAATCATCAATGTAGAGTCGCCCGCAGGCCGTGCATTGCCACATTTCGCGGGCCGGCCGGCTGATGATAGTCCGGGCCAGACGGTACGCCACCTCCCGACGAAGCCTCCCGTCGGCAATTGGATTGATGACTTGATCGTCAATTGCGTCGTAGGTGGCAAACCACTCCTGGTCTGGAATCAGGTGCCCCTTAAATGGCAGGTCGTCGGTCTGATCGACGATGACCGCTCCGCAGTGACAGCCAATTTTCACGCTCAAGCCCTCCTTCGCCGAGCACGATCTTCAGGCAGGTATCTCCAGCGGCTTCGGGCCCAGCGTAACGGCCGTGAAATCCTGCGCCGGAAAGCGCCGCACATGATCCACGATGCCTTCGGGCGTCAGGCTGTTGATCGCGGTCTGGATTTCCTCGAAGCCGCGGACCCGGCCCAGGTAGTACCAGTCCAGGGCCATCGCGCCGGCGCGGGCCGAGGTCGATTCCTGCTGCATGATGAGCGCGGACTTGATGGCCGCCTGCACCCGCGCCACCTCGCCAGGCTCGATGCCGTCCTTCAGTTTCTTCAACTCGCGGAGGATCACATCGAGCGTGCGCTGGGCGCGCTCGTTGGTTGTGCCGGCGTAGCAAAAAATACTGGCCCGGTCCTTGAAGGCCCGATAGCTGGCGCTGACCGCGTAGCACAGGGCTTCCTTCTCGCGGACCTCGGTGAACAGGCGGGAACTCATGCCGCCGCTCAGCACATCGACGGCAGCGCGGGCCGCGTAAAAATCCGGATGCTGGATAGGCACGCTGTCGTAGGCCAGCGCGATCTGGGTCTGCGCGGTTTCCTTGGCGACGTGCTTGCGCTTGGGCGGACGTGGACCGAGCGTCAGCATGGGTTCCTCGCCGCCTTGCCAGTCGCCGAACAGCCGTTCGACCTGGTCGCGCAGCTTGGGCCAGTCGAGGTTGCCCGCCACCGTCAGCAACGTGCCGCGCGGCCGGAACAGCCGGCGGTACTGCCCCCGGACGTCGTCGATCGTCAAGTTCTTGATGCACTCGACCGTGCCGCGCCGATCCTGGCCCAGCGGGTTCGGGTAGTGATGCCGGGCCAGCTCGATCATCACCTTGTGGCGCGGTTCATCCTCCAGTCCCTGCAAGTCCTGCAAGGCCAGCGCCTGGACGGCTTCCATCTCCTCGGCGGGGAAGTGCGGCCGACGCAGGATGTCGGCGTAGATCTCCAGGGTCTGCGGCAGGTTGCGGGCCAGGGTGCCGGCGGAGAATTGCGTGTGGATGGCCAGCACGCTCTCGCCGCGATCCACTCCCAGGCTGTCCAGGGCCAGGGTCAACGCGCGGTTGTCGCGCTTCCCGGCGCCGCGGACGATCAACTCGGACAGCACCGAAGCAACCCCCAGCTTGGTCGGCGGATCGTTGACGCAACCGGCCGGCACCAGGAAGTTCAGGGTGGCGCTGCGGACATGCTCCATATGTTCCGCCAGCAGGGTCAAGCCGTTGGGCAACGTATGTTGATGGATTTCCTGCGGCAAGGTTCAATCCTCGTGGTTGGGTTTCGGCGCAGCCTGGCATTCGTCCCATCGCCCGGCTGGGGCAGGGCGTCGGCTCCTTCACAACATTGTAGCGTCCAGTGGAAGGCTTGCTACGGGAGTCGGGCGATCCGCCAGTTGTGTTCGATTTATCGTTTCGCGCGGAACCGTCTCGCGCGCCGCGATTAGAGGTGCTCAGACGGAGCCGACGCTTTCCACCGCCTTATAAACAGTCTTCCGGCAGCGGAAGCCCAGGCGGCGGTAAAGCCGGATGGCGGCGTCGTTCTGCGCCGTGACTTCCAGGTAGGCCCGACCCAGGCCGTGCAGCCGAAAACCTTGCAGCGCTTGCAGCAGCAGGATGCTGCCCAGGCCCAGGCCGCGATACGGTGGGGTGATCCCCAGGTTCTGGATGGCCCCCATCCGCAAGGTGCGGTCGTGGACCCCCTGGACCGTGCCGCAGTAGCCGTCGGGGCAGGACAGCAGCCAGGTGGCGTCGCCAAGAAAGCCGGGCTTGCGGCGGATGGCGGTCATCAGGCGGGAGCAACCCGCCCGCGAGGACAGGTTGGGAAAGACGGTGCCGTCGATCTCTTCCTGGAAACAGTGGAATTTCACTTCGGCATGCACTTCCAGCAACGCCTCCTCCCAGCGCACGAAGGCGAACCCCGCCGGCAGCGGGGGCACATCGGGGAGATCGGCCAAGTCGATCTCCATCTTGAAGCGCTTGAAGTAGGAAATCTTCATCGCGGAATCGTGGGCCGAGGTCCGGGAACAATCGCCGACGGCATTGATTGTAGAGCGGTTTGGCCGGCGATGCACCCGGATTTCAGTCCGGTTGGCGGGAGTTGATGGGACTGCTGGCAAGAGATGCGGGTTGTGGCCCGCCGCTTCGCGGCGGCACGCGGCGCAG
>JAGVLI010000624.1 GCA_020054355.1 Planctomycetales bacterium
ACCCCGTGGCCGTTCAGGCTGGGCAGCACCACCATCAGCAGCGAGACCATCGGCACCGCGATCCAGTAGTAGGCGGCGGGCACGGGGGCATTGATGGCCAGACCGACCAGCCAGACCAGGACCACGTTGGCGGCTTGCACGCCCAGCGAGAGCAGCGTGCTGGTCAGCAGCAGTCCGGGTTCCTGGATCAGGGCCGTCCGCACGGTACTGATGGTCGAACGCAGCACTTCGAGCCTGCCAGGGCTGGCCGTCTGGCTATCCTCCGGCTGGCCAACGCCGCTCTGAAACTTGCAATACAGCCAGACCGAAACGCCGCCCAGCACCGCCAGGCCGCCGGTACCCCAGACGCTCCAGACGACCCAGGCCGGCAATGTCTGGGGACTGCACAGCACGGCGGCGCAAGCGAGCAGCAGCAAGACCAGCAAGCCGCTGCAGCGTTCGACGAAGACGCTGACGAACGCGGGCAAGCGCCGTCCGGAGCCTTCGTCCAGATACCAGGCGCGGACCACGTCGCCGCCCACCGAGGTGGGCAGCAGCAAATTGAAGAACATGCCGATGAAGTAAAAGCCGAGGAAGGTGCGGAACGGCTGGTCGAAGCCCAGCGGCCGCGCCAGCATCCGCCAGCGCAGCGTGCTGCACAGCTGCGCGGCCAGGTAGGCGCCGCCCGCCGCCAGCCACAGTTCCAGGCGCAGATGCCCAAAAGCGTGAGCGACCTGCTCCCAGTCTGTCCGCCAGGCGAGCAGGCCCAGCAGGCCGACGCTCACCAAGATTTTGAGTCGTTTCATCTCTGTCCGGTGTTGGTCGTCCGTGGGAAGTCGGCCACGGACGGCGGGCCAGCCTGGTACTCGCGCACCAGGGGTTGCGAGCCGTTTTGATAAAAGTAGCACTGTTGCGTCTCGTCGAGCATGTCCACCATCAGCATGTAGGGACCGGGTTGCGAGACGGTCGGCAGGGCCAGCGTCAGGTCGATGCTCTGGCCGGGAGGTACGTCGGCCAGAAACAGCCCGGCCCGGCCCTTGGTCAGGCACCTGCCCTGGCGATCCGTCAGCACGTAGCCGCAGTGGACGCCCGCGTTGTTGCCCGGTCGAAAATGCCAGGCCTGCTTCGACAGGTTCGTGGCCCGCACCCGGACGCTCCAGGGTCGGCCCAGCGGCGGGTGTTCCGGACTGTCGATCACTTCGAGCCGGGCGCGCGACGGGCCGGGACAGTATTCGCGCAGCAACCAGTGGCGGAACTGGCTGCGCGCGTGCTGCAAGCTTCGCTCGGCGAGCCAGTCCGCGTACAGGTCGAAGAAGCGCTGCATCTGCGTCGTGCGGCCCAGCGGCACATGGCCGTAGCACAGTCGCAGTTCGTTGCGAGCGGTTGCCAGGTCGGCGTTTGTGTACAACAGCAAGACCAAGGCGGAGACCAGGCCCGTACGATCGACGCCCTGCCGGCAGTGGATCAGGATGGGATACTCGGTGTGGTCCAGGGCGCGGAGCAGCAGGTGCAATTCGCTCGTGGGGGGCAGTCGGCCCGCCGAGAGGCTCACGTCTTCCTGGGAAGCGTCGCAGCGCTGGGTCGCGCGGGACTCGTCGGTGTACCAGTCGCAGCCGAAGCACATGCCGCGCAGGTTGATGACCGTGCGGATGCCGTGACGGCGGATCGCTGCTTCCAGTTCGTCGTCCGTGAGCTGAGCGCAGCGATACACTTGGCCGGGTACCACCGTGCGGAAGTTGTTGCCGAGCGTCAGGTGGACGATCTGGACCAACAACGCGGCCGCCAGCCCGACGAGGCACCCGTGGCACGCCGACCGCTGCCAGCTTCGCCGTTGCGTCTCGGGCGCCGGATTGCCAGGTGTTGCATTCAATGCGCAAGGTTCGCGGTTGAGCCATTCTCCGCTCGCCTGGAACCAGCCAGGACGAGCCGCGAAACTATAGCCGGAAGCGGCGGATTGAGGCCAGAGCGATTTTCGGGTGGAGGCGTGACGGGGCGTGCAAAGCCGCAAGCGGCGCAGTCTGGGAAATGGATACGGACCTACTAAGAACCGCGAGGCCCGCGGCACCGGGATTTCTCCCCGCGCCGCGGGCCTCGCAGTTGCTTTCCGGACCGATCGTTTCGCGCTAGCTCACTTCGCCGACCTTGAGGCGGACGAACTGCACCACGTTCAGACCGGCTGCTTTCAGCACGTCGCCGACCGCCTTGGAATCGTCCTTGACGAACAGCTGATCGACCAGCACGTTGTCGGCGAACCAGGTCTTCTGTTTGCCTTCCAGGATCTTTTCCATGATGTTGGCCGGCTTGTTGGCGTTCTTCGGATCGGCGGCCAGCTGGGCCTTGGCGATCTCCTTTTCCTTGTCGAGCGTCGCCTGCGGCACGTCCTCGCGACGGGCCGCCAGCGGGCTGCGCGCCGTGACATGCATGCACACGTCGCGCAGCAACTGCGGTTCGGCGGAGTCCTTGCCCTCGACTTGCAGGAGCACGGCGACCGAGCCGTCGTGATGGCAGTAGCTGCCGAGCAGGCCGTTGAGCCGCTTGAAGCGGGCGACCTTCATGTTTTCGCGGATCAGGCCGACCACGTCCGTGATGCGGTCGGCGACGGTCTTCTTCGGGTCGTCCACGAACGGCTGCGTCAGCAATTCTTCGACGCTCTTCGGGTCCTTGGCGACGATGTGCCGGGCCAGGTCGTCGGCCAGCTTGACGAATTGTTCGGTCTTGGCCACGGGGGCGCTTTCGCAGCGCACCTCGACGATGGCGCCGACTTTCTTGCCCTCGTCGATGCTCACGCCGATTCGGCCCTCGGCGGCTTCGCGGGCGGCCTTGCCGGCGGCGACGTTGGACAGCTTCTTGCGCAGAATGTCGATGGCCTGGTCCATGTCGCCCTTGGCTTCGGTCAGGGCGGCCTTGCATTCCATCATGGGTGCGTTGGTGCGGTCGCGCAGGGACTTGACGGCGGCCGCGGAAATCTCGCTCATGGTTCTGGGTCCTTCTCCAACGGGATCAGACAAACGGTCGGCGTCGGCCGCCGCACGGGCGCGGGGCCGACGCCGACGGATGTGCGTTGCTC
>JAGVLI010000118.1 GCA_020054355.1 Planctomycetales bacterium
ACGATCGTCCGCTGGCAAGCAGCGGCGGCAGAAAACGTGAAACTCATGCAAGCAAGCACTTTCCGCGAACCGCACCGCCGCAGGCCATTCGTGGACTTAAGCGGGTGTCCAAAAATAACTTCAGCCGATCAGGCGATCCTATGTGGGCGGATCGTGTAATTCCATTCGGGCAGCACCTTGCGACGGATCAGGCGAATCGACGCCCTCTGCGCGGGTCTGATTTTTTGCCCTCGTATTTCCCGAGATCCAGGCAAGCGCGGCAATGAAAGCCTGCGTCCGAGCGCGTGGTCCGAATGTGTTTCAGGATCGTTTCGTAACTCCGCAGTGGCTCGCCTGCCCAATCGGCGCTGAGCAGGCTAAACATGCGGTGATCAATCGGGTTCCACTTCGACGCTCCCGGAGGGACGTGCGTCACCGTGATCGTCAAACCAAATTCGTCCGCGAGTCCCTGCAAAGCAAACTTCCATTCCCACTTGCGATGGTCGTTGGCCCCACCGCTATCCACCTCGATCAACAAGCGGCTCTTGTTCTCATAGCGCCGGCGACCCACCTCCAGCCACCAGCGTCGAATGGCTGCGACTTCAAAGCTGGGCGTCTCCTGCGAGATGCCGATGACCACGTAGCCATCGTTGTGAGCCAAGTCGTAAATTCCTGCGGGGTTGGCTCGCCCCTTGGCCCAGCTGGGGAAATCGTGATCCAGCACCTGATGCGGGCGGCGGCGCCAGGAACGTCCTGGATGCTTGAAATTCCCCACCAGTTCCTTTTTCTTGCCATCCACGCTAATTACCGGCCAATTTCGAGCCAAATACCAGTTTCGCAACCGGAGCAGGTAACGAAATTGCCGGTCACGATCGCGGTTGCGGATGCCTGCCTTTTGCTTGCGACAAGTTCGCAACGAGAAACGCAGACGCCGCAGCCATCGAGCGAGTGTCGTGGGAGACAACCGCACACCCCGACGACGCAAGGCCTTGCAAAGTTTTCGCAGCGAGCGATGAGTCCATTTCATGCCCGTCATCGGATCGCCGGCCGTGGCGTCCTGCAAAAGCTCCTGCAAGGCCATCAGCGCCTCGGGCGCTTTTCTTCCAGATGCTTGCGTCCCGCGCCAGCGTCGCGGATGCGACCGGCTGGCAAGCGCCGTTTTTCCCGCAGTTCCCTTCGTCCTTGGGCGATGGTGTTCCGATGCAATCCGGCGATACGTGCCATCTGCTGGATGCCGCCCCGCCCGATTTTCGAGGCGAGCAAACCCGCAAGAAGCCTTCGCATCCGCTCGTCAGCCACGGCGAGCAATCGATTGATCGCCCGATGCTCGCGCACCACCACGCCACGCCGCTTCTGTTGGCACACGGAACATTCACAGGAGTGAATCGGTCGAACATGAGAAGCAACCATGGGAACTTGCCTCCTGGAGCGATGATCGAGGCGACAAGTCCATTTTACCGAATGCTGAAGTTATTTTTGGACACTGACTTAAGGGATAAGAGTTGCCCAGCTGCAGCATGACTCAAAAGGCAAGCAAGGAACAACCCGCCAGCAAAGCCCAGCGCGGTCGGAGCGGCGCTACGCCGACCTGGTGCAGGATCAAGCGCGCGGTTGCCCGTGGTACGTCGGGTTTTCCAGCCCCGACGGTCGCGCCCCGGTCAGCCCGACGTACAGGAATACCATCGGGCAACAGGTTCCTTGACCTCGTACCAGGCCGGCAGTCGATAACCTATTCCGGTTGCTTCTCCAGCCGATCCAGTTCTCGCAGCCGGCGGTCGGCGTCGAATACCGGCGGCGGCAATTGCTCCGCCAGCCGCACCATCTCTTCCTCGCTCAAGTTCACCCTGGCAGTCCCCCAGCCGCGAAACACCGGCAAGCCGCGACGCAGCGCGATGATCTCCCGCCGCGTCCGGCCCCTGGGGGCGTCGAGCCAGGTCCGGTCCAGTTCCTCGAACTCGAAGAAGAACGACACCACCGCGCGCATGTAGGTCCAGTAGCCGGGGTTGTCGGTCTGCAAGAAGAACTTGCCGCCCGGCAGCAGGCTGCGATGGACCTGCGCCAAAAACTCCGGCGCGATCAGCCGGCGTCGAGCCTGCTGCGGATCGTAGTACGGCTGGGGATGATAGCAGTGGATTTCCGCGAACGTGTGCGGGGCGACGTGCTGCGTCAGGAACCGCTGGCCATCGCAGACGGCGAAGCGCAGGTTCCGCAAGCCCCGTTGATTGCCGCGCCGGGTGGCGTAGCGGATCACCACGGGCAGGATGTCGATGCCGAGGTGATCGTGGTCCGGGCGCCAGACGGCGCTGCCGATGAGATATCGCCCGTTGCCGCAGCCGATGTCCAGCACCAGCGGCGCGCTGCGGCCGAAAAGGGCGGTCATGTCTAGTGGGCCGTCGGGCAGTTTCTTCAGGGCCGTCTGGGTCCATAAGTTGGCATTGAGGATTTCCCCGGCGATGGGCACCCCGAACTCGCGCTCGATCTGGCGGTGCTTGGTCATGGCTCAAGTGTGGAATCATGGCCAGCCTGGAGGACTTCAACCGCCAATGGCCTGCCGGTGACAGTAGTCGAACAGCAACTCCCATTCCGCCTGCTGAATCGCCCGACAGAGAGGCTCCATCGTCCTTTGCCCGTTGACGGCGGCTTCACACAGATCGACGAATGCGAACGGGTCCCAGGCAGCTTGCCCTTTGAGCCAACCGGGAGCGGCCGGCTCCGCAGCCGCCAGATGCACGGCGGTTTGGCAGAGGTCCGGGAAGACCGGATGCCCGCCCACGCGGTGAAACCAGTACTTCGAGTTCGAGAAGTCTGGCTCGCGGCGGTGCATGACCGCGTGCCAGTAGCTGCCGCTGGGCGTGCCGACGTCCTGGCCGATGCGGTGCGACTCATCGAGGAAATCGTGATATAGCCAAAGGCCGGCCAGACAGCAGGCGGCCATGTCGGTGTCGCGCACCGCCGCTGGCGCGAGGACGGTTGCCGCGCTGAGCTTTTCCAGCATCGCCTTGGCG
>JAGVLI010001015.1 GCA_020054355.1 Planctomycetales bacterium
CCGATCTCAGGCCGAGAAGCCGGCCGTCGTCCTGCCCGCGCCGCGGCCGGGCGGCGACGAGTCGCGCGTCGTGCATATCTCCACGGCCATGGGCCGGGGCAAGGACGCCTACGTGCAGCCGTTGTTTCCCTCGCCCAACAGTTCGGAAATCCTCCTGCTGGTGAAGAACACCATCAACGACAAGTCGGACTACAACCGCAAGGCATATCTGGGCCTCGACCTGAAACCGATCGCCGGCCAAAAAATCCTCGACGCGCAGCTCAGCTTCACCTTCACGCCGACCGGCATGGGCTTCGCGTCGGAAGTGCCCGATGCCACGTTCCTCGTCTACGGACTGACCGATGAAGCCGCCGACGGCTGGGACGAAAAGACGCTGCGCTGGAAGAACGCGCCGGCCAACGGACCCGGAGGAGCGGGCCTGGATGCGGCCAAGGTCGTGCGCGTCGGGACGTTCGAGATCAAGCAGGGGGCGCTGGAAGGCACGCGCGGCATCGGCGGGCCGGCGCTGGCCGACTTCCTCAACCGGGATACGAACGGCATCGTTACGTTCATCCTGGTCCGGCAAACGCTGGGCAGCGGCCGGGCGGACCTGGTCCACGGCTTCGCCAACAACGAGCATCCCCGCTTGCCGCCGCCGACATTGAAGTTGACGGTTGCGCCAAAATAACGGCCTATTGATTGGGCTGCTTCGGTCCGCACAGCGGACCCTACGGAATCTCGTAGGGTCCGCTGTGCGGACCGAAGCACCCCCGCCAGTATCCGCCCGCGAAAAGCCCGTGTACTCGCCATGATTCTTGTTTTCCGCGATCCATTCTGCCATTACCATGACAAAAGTCATGTCACATCCCGGCCCCGGCGGGGTTGTTTCCAGGTAGTCACATCGGCATCGGGAGTATGAAGAATGGCCAGGATCAATCGCAGGGATTTTCAGAAGCAAGCGGCCGTCGCGGGACTGGGCACGGCCCTGGCGTCGTCGCGGGTATTGGGCGCGAACGAACGCATCCGCCTCGGCTTCATCGGCCTGGGCAATCGCGGCGACCAGGTGCTCGACGGCTTCCTCGAACACAAGGACTGCGAAGTCGTCGCGGTCTGCGACCTGTACGCGCCCTACCTCGACTTCGCCTCGAAGAAGATCGGCGGCGAGCCGAAGCATTACAAGGACTACCAGAAGATCCTGGAACGCAAGGACATCGATGCCGTGGTCATCAACACGCCCGACCACTGGCACGCGCTGCAGACCATCCATGCTTGCCAGGCCGGCAAGGACGTCTATGTCGAGAAGCCGCTGTCGCTGTGCGTGGATGAAGGCCGAAAGATGGTCAACGCGGCCCGCAAGCACGAGCGCGTGACGCAGTGCGGGATCATGCGGCGCAGCGCGCCGGCCTGCAAGGAAGCCGCCGACCTGATCCGCGCCGGGGCCATCGGGCACGTCACCGCCGTGCGGGCTTTCCACGTCCAGAACGAGTTCCCCAAGGGCATCGGTAATCCGCCCAACGAAGCGCCGCCGAAAGACCTCGACTGGGAGACCTGGCTCGGGCCGGCCCCGCTGGTGCCCTACAACAAGAACCGCACCTTCTACCGCTTCCGCTGGTTCTACGATTACTCCGGCGGCCAGCTGACCAACTTCGGCGTCCACTACATCGACCAGATTCAATGGGCGCTTGGGCAGGATGCGCCGCTGGCGGTCACGGCGATGGGCGGCAAGTTCGCCGTCACCGACAACCGCGAAGTGCCGGACACGCTCGAAGTCCTCTGGATGTATCCCGGCAACACGCTGGTCAGCTTCACGCAGATCAACACCAACGCCGGCGCGCCGAACGGCAAGGGCGGGCAGATCGAGTTTCGCGGCACCAAGGGCACGCTCTACATCCAGGGCGACGGCTACGAGATCGTGCCCGATTTGCTGCCCGTCAACGAGTTCCCGGCGCGGTCGCCGCTGAACCGCGACAAGGACAAGCTCTATCGCCAGGGCGCGAAGGCGGAAATCGAGGCGAAGAAGCAGACCGGCAAGGACGCGACGCCGCTCCATGCCCGCGACTTCCTGGATTGCGTCAAGAGCCGGAAGCGCTGCCATTGCGACATCGAGACCGGCCATCGCTCCACGTCGGCGACGATCATCGGCAACATCGCGCACAAGACCAAGTCGTACCTGGAATGGGATGCCAAGGCCGAGCAGTTCACCAATCTGCAGTCGGCCAACAAGTTCCTGAGCTATCCCTACCGGGCGCCTTACAAGCTGCCGACCTGACGCACGGCCTCGAATATCCCTGGAAACGAACCGCGGGCCTGGCACTTCCGGAAGAAGTGCCAGGCCCGTTGGTTTGTGCGAAGCGATGAATCAAGGAAGGCGATATTCCTCGTTCCTTACCGCATCACGTTCGAGGTGCGGGTGATGGTTTCGCCGCGCGGCATCGGCATGGCGATGGCCGGCTGGTCGAAGCTGACCCGCGATTCCTCGCCGGCCTTGACGGTCACGGCCTTGGACTGCACGACCGTCTGGCCGTTCTGCAGCATTTCGGCCTGGATGATGTAGCGATAGCTGAAGCCAGGCTGCAGCACCGGGGTGGAGAAGACGCGGGTGCCCGAACCGTTGCCGGTGGCTTCGCCGTCGATCATCACCTTGGTGTTGGCCGGCACGTTGACGACCAGGGTCGCCTTGGCGGGCGCGTTCAGCGCGGCCGCCTTGCCCTTCTCGGCTTCCTTCGGGTCCATCGACTTCGGCGGCTCGGTCGTGGCGGGCGTGCTGGGCACATGGATCACTTCACCGCCGAAGCAGCCGCCGTCGCAGCCGAAGCAGCCGCCGCAGCAGCCGAAGCAGCCGTAAG
>JAGVLI010001038.1 GCA_020054355.1 Planctomycetales bacterium
CGCGCCGACCGCTGAGGCCGCGACGCCGGCAGGTCCGGCGAGCCGAACCGGATCGGTGGAAACCGCCTATCGCACGCCGAGTCCGGGCGGTAAGCTAACCTCAGTTTTCGCTGAAATGCATCCCGGAGGTTCACGGTGGACAGTTCACCACGCGGCTATCGTATCGCCTTCTATGCCTCGCTGGTGCTGGCCGCCCTTGCGGTCGGCATGGCTTATTTGAGTGACCAGCAAAGACGGCAAGTCGAGGGCCGGCTGGGCGACGTCAAGCTCTTCGAGGCTTCCTCCCTGGCGCCGGCGCGCGACCAGCAGTTCGACTTCACGGTGGACAACTACGGCTTCGTCTATAAGGGTCGGACCGGCGACCACATCGACGATTATGTCCTCGTCTACGGCGCCTGGGAAAAGCACCACCTCTTTTTCCTGCGCGACTACGTCAAGGCCGTCAACGATCCCGAAGCCGTTTTCGTGGACGTCGGCGCCCATACCGGCACTTACTCCCTGTTCATGGCGCCGCACGTCAAACAGATCCACGCTTTCGAGCCTTTTCCCCCGGTGCTCAATCGCTTCCGCGAGATGATTGCCCTGAACAAGATCACCAACATCGTGGTGCATGACGTGGGCCTGGGCGAGACGGCAGCCAAGCTGCCTTTCTTCAGGTCCGGAGCAGCCAATTCGGCCAGCGGCACTTTCAGCACCACGTTTCGCCCCGGCGACAACCCCGGGCCGGGCGAATCCTTCCAGATCGTGGTGGGCGACGATCACTTGAAACCGTTCAAGCTATCCAGCCTCCCTTTGATCAAGATTGACGTGGAAGGGTTCGAGGAAGCCGTGCTGAAAGGCTTGCGCCGTACCTTGGAGCAATATCGCCCCGTCGTGGTGGTCGAAGTGACCGCGCCGCCCAAGGGCACGATTGCATCGCTGGACCACTTGAAGACCCTGTTTCCGGAGAAGTACGAGTTCCTCTATTTCAACCGGGACCGCACGGCTTATTTGAGCGGCGCCTATGAACTGAGGGACCTGACCTCGATCGCCAAGGCGTTCTTCGGCGGGCAAATCGAGGCCCAGGAAGACATCGTCGCCTACCCGGTCGAGCAGGCCGCGCGCGTGCCACGCCGGCTCAGGTCCCAGTAAGAGTCTGTCCCAGAAGCTCCTCGTCCCTGGCGGGAGAGGGGAGCGGACTGATGGGACAGTCGTTGAGCATTCACGCGGGGCGTTATCCGCCGGACAAACGGGAAAACCCGGGAAGTGCCTCGAAAAGCGCCTTGCCGATCTCCCAGGCTTCCAGAGGATCAGGTAAAAGACCGCTTTTTTGGACCCAGTACCTTCCGTGCGCCAGCCAATTTCTGAACTCCAGCAGTTGCTTGAAGTCGGCGATCGCCTGCGGGCGCGCGGCATGCTGGTGACAGATTCTCAAAACTTTTTCAACCGGGGTCCACTCCTGCAATTTGGCCCGCGTCGGCCAGAGCTTCTTGCGAAAGGCACGGGCCATCGGCGTCTTCCGCTTCTTGGCGAGATGGCTCCGGGCAGCGACCTGAATGGTTGCCTCGAAGCTGGCCGTGAGCAGCATGACGACCTGATTCTCCAGTTCCCGTCGCAGATTACCCAGTTCTTGGCGGACCTCGGCAGCCGGCATGCCGAAGAAGCGGCTGCCCGGAGCGGCAGTGAGGGAGCCGTCGGGCGCCAGGATTTGCTTGGCCAACGCCGCGTGGGCTTCGAGGGAACGATTGTAGAATTCCAGGATTTCAGCCGGTTTCGGCCAGACAGTTGCCATCGTCGCCGCGCCTCAGGCCAGCAATTCCTCCAGGGTTTCCCAGAAGGACTCTTCGCTCAGTTCCTTGAAGGTCCAGCCTTCGCTGTCGGCGGCCAGGCGCGCGAATTGCCAGTCATCCGGCAGACCTTTGCGCACCAGCATGGCTTTCTTGGTCGCGCTTTCCAGATCGACCCGGCCGTGCGAGCCGACCACCTGGCGCGCCCGCGGCTTGATGACGATGGTATCGCCGCGCGGCGTGAACAATTCCAGCGTGGGCGCGAGATAATGCCCTAAGCCCTGCTCGTCCATTGGCCGTCTTACCTTGCGGACGTCGAAGAGGTTCGTCGTCGCGGCGTCGGCCAGGTACCCCTCCAGCATGCTCATCAAGCTCTTCAAGGCGCCGGCCCATTCTCGCTTGTCGAGCGTCTGTACCGTCTGGTTTTTCTGCTGCTTGAGCAGTTCGAGGACTTTTTCCTTGGCGGTCATGGCCTGGTTTCCTGAAGTTCGCGGCAAGTACACTGCCCATAGGATAACAAACGCCTGAGCGCGGTCACAGTCAGCTCCTTCTCCCGTATTGCGGTATCGCAGCGCGGTGGTCCACGCCGCTGCACCGATTCCCCGCCAACCGCGATGCTCGGGCGCGGGAAAATATGGTAGGATACCGAAAGACGGAAGCTCCTCGAAACCAGGCCGTGGCCGCATGACTGAAGACCCGCTCGATTCCCTGCTCACGCAGCTCTGCCAGGGCGATGCCGCCGCGGCCGAACAGGTGTTTCTCGCCTACGAGCCTTACCTGCGCAAGGTCGTCCGCCGTCAGCTGCCCGCCAAGCTGCGCAGCAAGTTCGACTCTGTCGACGTCGTGCAATCGGTCTGGGCGGACTTGCTCGATGGCTTCCGCTCCTCCGGCTGGCGCTTCGCCGACAAGGAGCATCTGCTGGCCTTCCTGGTGAAGATCACCCGCAATCGCTTCATCGACCACATTCGCCATCACCGCCGGGCGCTGGAGCTGGAGCAGGCGCTGCCCGCCGACGAATCGACCGGCCAGCTGACTTCCGCCGAGCCGCGCCCCAGCCAGCTGGTCCAGGCCGACGAACTCTGGCAGAAGATGCTTGCCCTCTGCCCGCCCACCCATCGCGACGTGCTGCAATTCAAGCGCGAAGGGCTGTCGCTGGCGGAGATCGCCGCGCGCACCGGCCTGCACATGGACAGCATCCGCCGCATCGTGCGCCGGGTGGCGCTGCGATTATCGTTCGACCCCGAGCTGCAAAGCCGGCTGGGCTGTGGGGAAGAGTGATTCGTTCGGCGGGCGGCAAAGGCTTCCACATGGCCAGTTCCCAGACCAACCCGACTTCCCGACCCGCCGAGCGCCCGGCGGCCGGCGACGGCGTGGACGACTTGGTTGGCCGACTGGCCGAGGA
>JAGVLI010000414.1 GCA_020054355.1 Planctomycetales bacterium
GACCTTCCTGGCGACCTTCCTCGGCCTGCTGCCGATGGCCCTGGCCCTGGGCAAAGGCAGCGAGGCCAACGCGCCGCTGGGCCGGGCGGTGGTCGGTGGCCTGCTGGCATCGACGGTCCTGACGCTGTTCGTGGTGCCGATCATGTACACGATCCTCAACAAGGACCAACCGGACGAGACCCGCGCGGAACCCGCGGCGGAAGCAGCGCCCGCGGCGGGATAACTATGGCAATTCGCGGACGGATGTCGCACAGGGCAGGAATGGTCCGCACAGCGGACCCTACGAAATTCCGTAGGATCCGCTGTGCGGACCGATTGACTACAAAATTCCGTAGGGTCCGCTGTGCGGATCGATTGACGCCGCTACACGCGGCTGCGAACTGCTCTAGTGCTCGGCCAGCGGCACCGGCGATTTGACGGTCAGCACCGGACAAGACGCCTTGCGGGTCACTTGTTCGGCGACGCTGCCCATGAGGAAGCGTTGCAGCCCGGTGCGGCCGTGGGTTGCCAGCACGATCAAGCCACAGCGATGGACACTGGCGGCCCTGACGATCTCGGCGGGCGGGTCGCCTTCGGCCAATTGATATTCGATCCGGACGCGCGGGTCGGGAGACTCGATTTGCCGAAGCTCTTCCTGCAGGCGTGTACGGTAGCCTTCAGGTTCCAGTTCGGTCATGGCTTGCCCCACCGTGACCTGTTCGGGCCCCAGGGTGGCAACCACGTGCAAGACGATCAGACGCGAGTGATGATCTCGTGCCAGCGAGCAGGCCAGGCGAAAAGCGTGATCGGAGTGCGCGGAGAAATCCGTGGGATGCAGGATACAGGTGATGTTCAGCATGATGTCTCCTCCGTTCGGCATAATCCCGACGGCGATTTCCAGCATAACTTCGAACTTCCGTGATCGGCGCGATTCCGTCAGGTACTATATGATAAACACTCCGAATTCAGCCCGACTTGCGCCGGAATGATGGACGGCAAACTCTTCTCGGGGATGGCATCCGATGAACGAACTTCAATCCTCCGCGGCTTCCGAGGCTGTATCTCACCAGGCATCGATGGAGGACTTGGCCGACTCTTCACCGCATACCGCCGAGCGACCGAAGTCGTGGCGAACCTGGGCGATTGTCGCCGTGGCCGCCATCATCCTGGCTGGCCTCGGCTATGTGTTCCTGCCTTCCCTGATCGGAGCGCGCCAGGCCCAAGCCCAGCCTGGCCAGGGGCAGCAGGCACGCAACTACCACGATCCCGACAGCCAGGAAATGTCGGTGAATACCGTCCAGCCCCATCGGAAGACCTTGCAACGGACCCTGGAACAGCCGGGGAGCATCCGGCCCTGGGCGCAGGCCGAAATGTATGCCAAAGTGTCCGGGTACCTCAAGCGGATCGCCCGCGAAACCACGACGCCGGAGTTGATGCCGGACAAAGAGCAGCAACCCGTGCCCATGCTGCCGCCCATTTCCTCCCTGACCCCGCTTGCGCGGATTGCCGGCGTCCTGGGGGTGCGCTCGGTGCCGCCCTGGCAGGGGCCGCTCAAGGACATTGGCTCCGCAGTCAAGGCTGGCGAAATACTGGTCGAACTGGACGTGCCCGAACTGGTCCAGGACGTGACCCAGAAGGGCTCGCTGCTGCAACAGTCCGAAGCGGAACTCATCCAGGCGCGCACCAACCTCGCCCTGTATGAAGCGGCCGTCACTTTGCAAAGCAAGCAACTAATCCGCATCAAGGACCTGGCGGCCAGGCGGACGGTAACGGATGAACTGGTCGATGAGAAACAAGCGGAATTAACGGTGGCGCAGTCAAGACTGGCCAACGCGCGTGCCGATATTGTAGTGAAGGAAGCGCGCGTCCATGTCGCCCGCGATGAAGTGGAGCGGGCGCGCATCCTCGCCAACTACACGCAGATCCGCGCTCCGTTTGACGGCGTCATCACGTTTCGCGGCGTGGATGAAGGCGACTTCGTCCAGAACGCCAGCAGCGGTCAGTCGCGGCCGCTGCTGAGCATCATCGACATTCACAAGGTCAAGGTGGTCCTGCAGGTGCCGGAACGGGAGGCCATTTATATCCAGCCGGAAAGCGAAGCCGAGATGCGGCTCGATACCCGCGAGCACTGGACCATCAAGGGCAAGGTCGCCCGTGTCAGCCCCTCCCTGGACACGCAATCCCGCACCCGCCAGGTGGAAATCGACCTGGACAATGCCGACGGCAAGCTGCTGCCGGGGATGTACGGCGAAGTCACGGTCATTCTGCAGAAGATCGAGAATGCCCAGGCGATCCCAGCCACCGCCGTCTATAGCCGGCGCGGCGAGAACTTCATCATTCAGGTGATCGACGGCGTGGCGGAGCGCCAGCGCGTCCGCATTCGCTACGACGACGGCAAGGAACTGGAAGTCGTCAAGCTGATCGAGAACCGGGAAGCTCCGCTGGATGGCACTGAAGAATTGATCGTCAGCAACAAGGGCGAAATCGCCGTGGGACAACGGGTGAGATGCAGCCGTCTCGCCGCGCGCTGAGTCCCTGACGCCCGATGCCTGCATCAGCATACAACGGCGGTCGCGACAGCAGTTCGCGACCGCCGCTCCCCGCCCAAGGATGGGAAATCATGGCACGGATGCTTCATCACCTCATCGGGTGTCGTCGTTTGCTGTGGGTCGGTGTGACGGCCGCCGGCTGTCTTTCCGGCTGCCTGCCCCTGTGTCCGCCCCGCGTGGACTATCCGCCGCCGCCACCGCTTCATTGTCCTGCCCTGGCGCCTTGCGAGCAACCCGACGCCGATTCGCCGAAGCCGGCGGTGCCCCAGGGCGGAGAGCCGGAATGCCTGCTGCTCCCCGCCAGTCCGGAATTGATCGACCTGCCCACCGCCTTGCAATTGACGGATCGTCAGAACCCCGAAATCGCCGTCGCCCGCGAGCGCATCCGCGAGGCGCTGGCCATCCAGGACCGAGCAGAGGTGCTGTGGCTGCCTCAGCTCGAGTTCGGTCCTGCCTGGATGCGGCACGACGGCCAGATTCAACGCGCCACCGGCGAAGTCCTCACGGTCTCGCGCAGTTCCTTGTTCGTCGGCGGCGGCTTCAATTTCAATTGGGAACTGGGCGAATTGCTGTACGCGCCGCTGGTCGCTCGGCAATTCACGGCCGCGCGCCAGGCC
>JAGVLI010000551.1 GCA_020054355.1 Planctomycetales bacterium
CACGACGGTCGGCAGCTGCAGGGGCTCAAAGGCAATATCCTGCTCGACCAGGCGGTGCTGTTTCGCCAGCCGTTTCGCGACATTCACAGCCATCTCCTGATCGCGCCGGACGCTCCGGAGGTGCTGCGGCTGCCCGACCTGAAAGCGCACTATTTCGGCGGCGACGTCGGCGGCGAGGTGCGCGTGGAGTTCGGCCCGACGGTCCTGTACGACGTGAACCTGACGGCCCTGCAAGTCCGCCTGGAAGAATTCGGCCGGCATAACCTGGGGTCGCAGGAACAGTGGAAGGGCCTGGCCAGCGGCCGGCTCTGGCTGACGGGCCGCGGACACGATACCGACGGACTGGAAGGCCACGGCCAGATCGACGTGCCGCAGGGCCAGATGTACAACCTGCCGCTGCTGCTGGACCTGATCAAGATGCTGGGCTTTCGTCCGCTCGATCGCACTGCTTTCGAGGAGGCCCATGCGGTCTTCAGTATCAAAGGGCCGAAGGTGCAAGTGACACGGCTCGATCTCAACGGCAACGCCATCAGCCTGAGCGGCCAGGGCGAAATGAACCTCGACGGCAGCGACGTTCAGCTGGACTTCTACGCGGTCTGGGGGCGGATCAAGCAAATGCTGCCGCCGCTGTTCCGCGAAATCCCGCCGGCGGTGGGGCAACAGCTGCTGAAGATCAAGATGCGCGGGAGCGTCAGCGATGTAAAAATCACCAAGGAGCCTGTGCCCGCCCTGGTGGAGCCGTTGGAGCGGATGATGCGCAGGCTTTCGGGAATGGAGGACGGCAATTTGGACCGGGCCGGCGAGACCGTGGGAGCAGGGAGCCGATGAACCCTGCCGCCCCACGATTCCGCGAGCACCGCGGAGTCGCCGGGAAGCTGTCAAGACCGCGCCAGTCTGTCCAAATTGACAGCGGCGGACAGGTTCCTGGCGGACCTGCTGAAGTTGCAGGCCGCGCCTGCCGATCCAGGAAAGAGGCGCAGTTCGGGGTATCGTTCGTGCGGCTGTAGTGAATTGGTCCGGCGAGTGACAGCATGAAGCAGTGAGCGAGCAGACTTCGGGTCTTCAGCGGCATCGCGGGCGAGCGTGCTGAAGACAGATGCAACCCTTCCGGGATGGAGATCGGTGTGTTCGGCATCCTGCAGCGGGCGATCTTCTGGGAACTGCTGAAGGCGTTCGCGCTTTCCCTGGTCGCGTTGACCGGCATCCTGTTGCTGGCCGGCATCGTGGCCGAGGCGTCGCAGCGCGGCCTGTCGCCGACCCAGATCTTGGCGGCCATTCCGCTCATCATGCCCAGCTTGATGCCCTACACCATTCCCTCGACCACGCTCTTCGCCACTTGCCTGGTTTACGGCCGGCTGGCGCACGACAACGAGATCGTGGCCATCAAGGCAGCGGGCATCAACATCCTCCAGGTAGTCTGGCCAGGCGTCCTGCTCGGGATACTGACGAGCGCCGCCACCCTCGGCTTGTACTATCAGGTCATTCCCAACACGCAGTACATCTTGCGGACGCAATTCCTGAACGACGTCGAGGAATTCCTCTATACGCTGCTCAAGAACGACCGCACCATCAACCACCCCAAGCTGAATTACGCCATTTGGGTGCGCCAGGTCCAGGGGCGCCGGCTGCTCGACGCCACGTTCAAGCGGCGCGATGCGCGAGGCCAGTACGACCTGGTGGCCTGGGCGCGCGAAGCCGAGCTGCGCGTGGACAGCCGGAACAAGCAGGTCCTGGTCCACATGCGCAATTGCAATGTGCTGACGATTCCCGACCGCACGGCAGGTTACTTCGAGGACCGCGTTTGGCCAGTGCCCATGCCGAACTCACCGATCGAGCCTCAGCAAGCGCGCAAGGCTCGGGAAATGACCCTGGCCATGCTGCACGTCCGCCGGGTGGAGTTGTTGGACGAAACGGACGATGTCACCGCCGAGTTGGCCTGGTTGACCGCGCGCAGCACGATGGGCGGCACGCCGGACGATCTGGCATTGCATCGCAGCAACCTGGACGAAAAGCGCAAGGAAATCCACCGCACTATCTTGTCGATCGACATGGAACTCTACATGCGTCCGGCCGTGGCCTGCGGTTGCCTGTGCTTCGTGCTGGTCGGTTGCCCGGTCGGCATCTGGTTCAGCAAGCGCGACTACCTCAGCGCCTTCATTACCTGCTTTCTGCCGATCGTGCTGCTCTACTACCCGCTGTTGCTGTGCGGCGTGAACCTGACGCGCTACGGCCGGGGCGATCCGTTGCTCATGCTGTGGTCGTGCAACGCGGTCATGCTTTTCATTGCTTTCTTTCTCATGCGCCGACTGATCCGGCACTAGGCGTTGCAACTGGGTCTAGCGATAGAACAGCACGTAAACACCGCCGCCAACCGTGGCGGCAATCGCCAGGACCACCAAGGCGCATTTCTTGACGAACTCCAGTCGATCCTGACGATTCATCTGCTTGTCGCATCCCCGACAAAGATTGACCGTCCGGAAAAACCCGTGGCCATCGCCATAGGTGCTGGTCCGCATGTACCGGTGTACGCCAGTGTTGTTCTGCAGCGTACTCCCGCAATGGTGGCATTGCAGCATACTCGACTCCTGTTCATTCTCCGCGAGTGGTTCCCGGGATTGTGCGCCCAGGCGTTCAGTCCCGCCGCGCTGTGCCGATCGCGCCACTTCCCTTAGCCCAGGACTTTCGCTTCCGCCGCGGTTGGTTTCCGTTTCCGTTTCGGGGCCTGCAGCGCGGCGATAATCTCCTCGATCTTCGTCAGCGGCAACTGATTGGCTGGATTTGGATGCTCCGGCGGGAAGATGCCGACGTCGGCAGCGGGCTTCGTTCGCGTGGCGCGCACCTTGGCGCCAGCTTCGATGCTGGTGATGTACTGAGCGGGGATCAACAGCTTCATGGTGGTTGCCGACTTCTTGCCCTTCGGTCCGTCGCCGTGCGCAGCCACGCAGTGCAACCAAGTCACCGGCTGATGGGTATCCTCCCATTCGATTGTGCGAATGGAGGCTGCCGAACAAGCAATCTCGATGAATTCACTGCCGCAGCAATACTTGACGATAGCGATCCGGCTGAGGGCGGCAGGGTCCGGCAATGCATCATAGGGATCATCCACGGGTCACCTCGTTTTCGGCCCGAACAGAAATGCACGTCGTTGGCGGATTTGAACCGACGCGCGTCGGGATGCCAACGACTTCATGGGTTTCGCTTCCTCCGAGATTTCACTTCACTTGCCGGGCCGCGCCGGC
>JAGVLI010000554.1 GCA_020054355.1 Planctomycetales bacterium
ACCCAGTTCGCCCAGCGGCGGCGCCGTGCTGGTGCTGCAAGACACGACCGAGCTGCACCGCCTGGAACGACTGCGCCAGGAATTCGTCGCCAACGTCTCGCACGAGCTGAAGACGCCCCTGTCGGTCATCAAGGTCTGCACCGAGACCTTGCAGGACGGCGCGGTGGAAGACGCCGAGAATCGCGGCGGCTTCCTGGAGCAGATCGACGAACAGGCCAACCGGCTGCACGCTCTGATCCTGGACCTGATCAGCCTGGCGCGCATTGAATCGGGCGCCGAGGTCTTTGAATTTCAGGCTGTACCGCTGCCGCCCTCGATCGCCGATTGCGTCGAACGGCATCGCGGCCGGGCCGAGGCCAAGCAGCAGGTGTTGGAGGCGGTGGCCGGTGGCCAGTGGCCAGTGGCCAGTGGCCAGTCCGACGGAGATGCTGGGCAAACCGTATCCGCGAAACATTCGGGCGACAACCCGGAACTGGCCACTGGCCACCGGCCACCGGCCACTTCACTCGTCCCGCCCACTGCCTGGGCCGACGAGGAAGCCGTCAGCCAGATCCTGGACAACCTGGTGGATAACGCGGTCAAGTACACGCCGGCGGGCGGCCGGATTCAGGTGGCCGCGTATTGCGAGGAACGGCATGTCTGCCTGGAAGTCCGGGACGACGGCATCGGCATCCCCGAACGCGACCTGCCGCGCATCTTCGAGCGCTTCTACCGGGTGGACAAGGCCCGGTCCCGCGAGCTGGGCGGCACCGGCTTGGGGCTGTCCATCGTCAAGCATCTGGTGCAGGCCATGAACGGCACCATCACCGCCAGCAGCCAGCTCCAGCAAGGTTCGACCTTTTCGGTACGGCTGCCGCGCGCCGCCGCCTCACGGCTGGGCTAAACCGCAAGCGGTGGACCTGCACTTGCCCTTCCCGTCTTCTTCACACAATCTACATTTTTCCGCACTACAGTAACTTCAACCAACTTGGACCTCACCCTCAGTGCAATGTGGGCGAACCTCGAGGTGTTCCCTTGTCTACTCTCACATATCAGGCCATCATCTCGGAACGCAACGATCAAGGACGAACCCCACCCGATCTGAAGGCTACTCGGCCCAAGTTTGCCGTGCGCAACTTGAATTTCTGGTACGGCAAGAGCCAGGCGCTGCACAACATCAACATGACGATCCCGGAGAACACGGTCTGCGCCCTGATTGGGCCGTCCGGGTGCGGCAAGTCCACGTTCTTGCGCATCCTCAACCGGATGAACGATCTGATCGAGGGGACGCGCCATAGCGGGCAGATCGAACTGGACGGCAAGGACATCTACGACAGCAGCAGCAACCTGGTCAGCCTGCGCCGCCGGGTCGGCATGGTCTTCCAGAAATCCAACCCGTTTCCCAAGTCGATCTTCGAGAACGTGGTCTATGGACCGCGTGTCGCCGGCCTGCGCAACAAGGCCAGGCTGTATGAAATCGCCGAACGCTGCCTGCGGAACGGCGCATTGTGGGATGAAGTGAAGGACCGGCTCAACGAATCCGCCCTGGCCCTGTCCGGCGGCCAGCAGCAGCGCCTGTGCATCGCCCGCGCCCTGGCCACCGATCCGGAAATCCTGCTCATGGACGAGCCGTGCTCGGCGCTCGACCCCGCTTCCACCGCCCGCATCGAGGATTTGATCTTCGAGCTGAAACGGCAGTACACGATCGTCATCGTCACTCACAACATGCAGCAGGCCGCGCGCGTTTCCGATGTGACGGGCTTCTTCTTCCAGGGCCAGCTGATCGAGTCGGGACCGACCGAGCAGCTGTACACCCGGCCGGCCAACAAACAGACCGAGGACTACATCACCGGCCGGTTCGGCTAAACGTCCGTGGCCAGTGGCCAGTGGCCGGTGGCCAGCAGCAAAAACAGAGTTCGGTGCTGGTGGCCGACCGAGCCGTGACCCAAACGACTGGCCACCGGCCACTGACCACTGACCACTATGGTAACTGCAATGGCCAAACATCTGACGCGCGATCTGGAAAACCTGCAGCATGACATCGTCTCCCTGGCGGCCGCCGTCGAGGAAGTGCTGTACAAGTCGATCCGTTCGCTGCAGGAACGCGACATCGACCTGGCGCGCGAAGTCATCCACGACGACCGGCGGATCGACTTGCAGGAAAACGAAGTCGAGGAAGAGTGCCTGAAAATCCTGGCGTTGCATCAGCCGGTGGCCATCGACCTGCGCCGCACCGCGACCATCCTCAAGATCAATACCGACCTGGAGCGCATGGCCGACCTGGCCGTGGACATCGCCGAGCGCGCCCTGGTGCTGGCCGAACCGCCGCACTTTCCGATTCCCGACCGCTTGCAGCGGATGACCGACCTGACCACTTCGATGGTCCGGCAAGCCCTGGATGCGTTCGTCAACCTGGACCCACCTCAAGCCCGGCGCGTCTGCCGGCTGGACGACGAAGTGGACCGCTACAACCGCGAGATCATCCAGGAGATCATCGCGGTCATCCGCCGCACTCCGGAGTTGCTGGAGCCGGGCCTGTCGCTGTTCAGCGTCACCCGGCACCTGGAGCGGATCGCCGACCACGCCACCAACATCGCCGAGGACGTGGTCTACCTGGTCGAGGGAGAAATCGTCCGGCATCGCCCGGAAGCCGTCGAGGTCGAAGCATGAGCGTCGTCAACGAGGGGCCAGCCTTGTCCACCTTGTCCGGAAACGTCCACCAGGGCGTCAGTCAGCCGCGCATCCTGATCGTGGAGGACGAGCGCGCCCTGGCCAAGGTGCTGTCGTACAACTTGCAGCGCGAAGGCTATGAAACCATCGTGGCCCACGATGGGCAAGAAGGGCTGCGCAAGGCGCAGACCCAGCTGCCCGACCTCATCATTCTCGACCTGATGCTGCCGGTGATGAACGGCCTGGACGTTTGCCGGGAGCTGCGCGCCGGCGAGAAGACTCGCGACATTCCCATCTTGATCCTGACCGCCAAGGCCGAGGAGACCGACCAGATCGTCGGCTTCTCGCTCGGCGCCGACGACTATGTGACCAAGCCCTTCAGCGTCAAGGTGCTGCTGCAGCGCATCAAGGCCTTGCAACGGCGCTCGGAAGCCGCGACCGATCCCGGCGAGATTATCGAGCACCTGGGCGTCCGCATCGACCGCGTCCGCCATCGGGCTATTTGCCGCGGCCAGGTGCTGGAGCTGACGCCGACCGAGTTCCGCCTGCTGGAAACGCTGGTCCGCCAGCCGGGCCGGGCCTTCAGCCGGCATCAGCTGATGGACTCGGCCATCGGCGGCGGCGCGGTGGTGCTGGAGCGGACCATCGACGTTCACATCAAGACGCTGCGCCGCAAGCTCGGCGACCCCGACCTGATCGAAACCGTGCGCGGCCTCGGCTATCGCTTCCGGGAGTCGCCGGCGGTAGACTGAACCGCATGTTTGCCCGGCTCGACAATAAACGCTGCTTGATCGTCGGCGGCAGTTCCGGCTTGGGCCGCGCCGCCGCCGACCGCTTCCAGGCCGAAGGTGCGCAGCTCGTCCTCAGTGGCTTGCCTTTGCCCGCAACGGCCGAGAACTTGTTGCTTGCTGGTGGTCCGGTTCCTTTCATTCCCTGCGATGCCACCCAGCCCGCAGAAGTCGCAGCGCTGTTCGAGCGGACCCTCGCGCTGCTCGGCGGACTCGACGTGCTCTATCACACGGCCGGCCTGAGCGGCCGACGGCACGGCGACGGTTCCCTGCACGAATGCAGCGACGCCGGCTGGCAAGCGACCCTCGACGGCAACCTCACCAGCACGTTTCTGACGAACCGGGCGGCGGTGCGTCACTTCCTCGGACTGCGACAAGCGGGCGTCATCCTGAACATGGCCAGCGTGCTGGCGTTCGCGCCGTCCCCGCGTCACTTCGACACCGTCGCCTATGCGGCCGGCAAGGGCGGCGTGATCGCCCTCAGCCGCCATG
>JAGVLI010000290.1 GCA_020054355.1 Planctomycetales bacterium
CGATGGCTCGGGGCAACGCTTTCGTCCCAAGTCGGCCCTTGGGGGCCGCGAGACTCCATTGGTCCGGTAACAAGCGCGGCGCCACGAGATTCCCCCCACGAGCGGCGAGCGCCCACTCACCATACCCGCCAGAACACCGCCTTCACATTGCGGTCAATCTTAAGAAGCCGGCCCTGAACCTGACCCATCGCTGGCGGCAAGGACGATAGCCGCTCGCGGTATAGCATGCGCCGCCCACCGCTTCTTCGGATAGAATCATGGGCACGTCATCGGCTACGGGAGGCATGTAAGATGTCCACGACCAAGGGCAAAGCCGGCACTCGTCTTCGGGCGGCCCGATTCCCGCGCCTGCAAGGACAACTGCCGATCGGTCGCCGGAGGTGCTAACCTTGGGTGAAGCCGTGGGCTGCTTGCGAAATCAGGAGGGCGGCCATGAATATGATCCGTGCAACGTGGAAGGATGGTCAGATCGTCCCCGACGGTCCCGTGGACTGGCCCGATGGTGCGCGGCTGCTGGTCGAACCCGACCCCATGCCAAATGAGGAGTGTTCGGACAGTCCTGAAGCCATTGCCGACTGGCTGCGGTGGTACGATTCGCTCCAGCCGCTGATCTTTACTGATGAGGAACGCGCCGCGTGGGAAGCGGAGCGGCAAGCGCGGAGCAGGGGGGGAAAATCAAACAGCTGACAGAAGGGCTGAAGCTCTGGTGGCAAGGACGGTAGTTCGCTGCTGGCGGTTTTGCCACGCACCTTTCTGGATGCCTTGCATAATAGGTAAAATAGCACCGCTACGAACAACTGAAAATCGAGGACGACACCATGTCACTGCCTATAGGATGGTCGTGCCTGTCATCGCACACCGCCCGCACTGTTATCGCACTGCTCGCAGGCGTTGTGTGCCTGATCGTCGGTCCGGCATTTACCCGCGAGGCCCCCTCCGCACAAGACAAGAAAAGCGCGGCCGAGTTGCTGGAAAAGGCATTGCAAATCTCCAGGACGTTGCCTGCCAAGGAAAGTTATTCTAAGGCCCGCATGCTTCAGGACATTGCGACCGCCTTAGCCAGAACGGGAGACAAAGCAGCTGCACAGAAGCTGTTCCAGGAAGCAAAGCAGGTTGTTCTGGCGGAGCCGGACCTAGGCTACATTGCAACACGGCTACGGGAAATCGCTACGGCCCAGCTGCGAGCGGGGGATACGGCGGCAGCGCAGAAAACCTTCCAGGAAGCGCGGCAAGCAGCCAAGAAACTCCATGCCGTCTCCGAACAGTCCAGCCAGTTGCAGAAAATAGTGAGGGCACAAGCCGAGGCAGCTGTTTTGACGGGAGACCGTAGTTTCTTTGAGCAGGCAGACCAGATGGCCCACTCCATTCCCGACAAATTCTACAAGCACTTTGCGTTGGGCAACATCGCAGAAGCGCAGGCGGAAGCAGGGGCCAAGACCGGGGACCGGAAATTCTTCGAACAAGCGCTGAAGACAGCTGAAGCCATCGATCATCGTGTAAACAAGGCACAAGAACTCCGCAACATCGCTGAGGCCCAAGCGCGGGCATCCACCAAGGCGAGGGACCGGAAATTCTTCGACGAGGCGTTGCAAACAGCGCAAACGATCACAGTGCCTTCATCCAAGGCCCGAGCCTTGCGATCCATTGCAATTACCCAGTTCCAAGCTGGGGAGAAAGCCAATGCGGATAAAACCCTACAGCAAGCGCTGCAGGCAGCGCAATCCAAGGAATCCGACCTCTACCTGCGTGACGCGCTGCAGGAAATCGCGCTGACTCAGGCGCAGATCGGGGCACAAACCAAGGACAACCGCTATTTCGAGCGAGCGTTGCAGACCGCTGGGGTACTCGACGAACTCTACAAATCCCGGACTCTGCAGGGCATTGCTGCGGCTCAGTTGCAGGCTGGAGAGAAGGTCGCCGCGCAAAAAACCTTGCAGGAAGCAAATCAGTCGGCGCTTGGGAAAACAGTCCCCTTAGACTCCGCAGCCTATGCCTTAAGTAGCATTGCCGTAGCCCAGGCGCAGGCTGGCGCCAAGACGGGCGAGCGCATTTTCTTCGAGCAGGCTCATCGGACACTTCAGTCCATCAAGGACAGCTATCAACACGCCACGGCGCTTGGTGATATAGCCCTAGCCGAGGCACAGGCCCGAGAAACCGTCACGGCGACGAAAACCTTCGTAAAAGCTGAGGAAGCTGCGCGTACCATCCGAGACCCCTATTACAGAGTCGCGGCGCAAGCGTCGATCGGGATGTCGCAAGCTGAGGCGGGAGCTAAGCTGACCGCGCTGAAGACTTTTCAGGAAGCAATTGAAACGCTTCAATCCATCAAGGATGAATTCAACAAAGAGCAGAGATTGGGGGAGATTGCAATTACGCAACGAGAAGCGGGAGAAAGGACGGGCGATCAAGCATACTTTGAGCAGGCACTCAAGACCGCCCGAACCATGGATGACTCGTATTTCCGAGCCGAGGCGATCAGGTTCATCGCGGAGGCACAGGCCAAGAAAGGCCTTATTGAAAAAGCGTTGGCGTCCGTGGAAAAGGAAAAGGACCCGTTGCTGGCCATCGCGATCTATCTCGGTGCCGCCGAGGGGCTCTTGAGCAAGGGAAAGCGTGAGTAGACTGGGAGAATCTGTGCTCAGCGCGAGCGCGTTTCACTCGTTCTCTTGCCAGGTCTGGATACGGCAAGACCGCCAGCCGTCCTTATCTCGTAAATGCAAGCCCGCCAAGGACATCGGCCGTGCGTTTCATTCGTTCCATTCGTTTCACGAAACGAAAGAGGTGGCACCACCTGAGTGAAACGAATCAGCGCCCCCTCACCACACCCGGCAAAACACCGCCTTCAGATAGCGCCCCTCCTGCACGTGCAGCATGAAGGGGTGATCCGGTCCCGCTCCGCTGATCTTGACCACCTGCACCGTACGGCCCGCTTGCCAGGCGGCGCGGCGGAGGGTGTCGAGGAAGACTTCCTCGCTGACCAGCCCGGTGCAGGAACAGGTGAGCAGCAGGCCGCCGGGCGCTACTGCCTGGAAGGCCAGGCGGTTCATGTCGAGGTAGCGCTTCACCGCGTAGTCGATCTCTTCGCGGTCGCGCGTCTGCTTGGCGGGGTCGAGGATCACCACGTCGAAGCGCTTGCCGGACGGCAGGATGTCCCGCAGCCAGAAAAATAGATCGGCCTGGATGTAGCGCACCTGGGCCTGGTTCAGCTGGGCGTTCTGCTTCGCCAGCGCCAGGGCTTGCTCGTCGAGATCGACACCGATCACTTCCGCCGCGCCGCCCAGTGCCTTGGCGTAGACCGAGAAGCCGCCGCTGTTGCAGCAGAGGTCGAGCACGCTGCGGCCCTGGCACCAGTCCGACAGCGCCTTGCGGTTGTCGCGTTGATCGAGGAAGAAGCCGGTCTTGTGCTTGCTGCCCGGCGCGACCCGGAAACGCAGGCCGTGCTCAGCGATGAGCGCGGGCGCAGGCGGTTCGGGCGCCCGGCAATCGAACGATTCCTGCTTCTGGACGTGGTCCTCGGAGAACCAGTAGAAGCTTGCACCGGGGAACTGCTCGGCCAGCGCCTGCTGAATTGCCAGCCGGTAGCGATACATGCCAGCGGCGAAGAACTCCAGCACCAGCGTCGAGCCGAAGCGATCGACGACCAGGCCGCTCAGGCCGTCGCCCTCGGAGTGGACCAGGCGATAGGCGTCCGTCACCGAGTCGAGGCCCAGTTGCTCGCGGCGCAGCTGGCTGGCCTGCTGCAATCTTCGGGCAAAGAAGGCTTCGTCGATGGCTTCCGCCGGATCGGTGGTCAGCACGCGCAGGGAGATGCGGGAATGGCCGTTGTAGAAGCCCCGGCCCGCCCACTGGTTATCTTTGTCCACGATGTTCACGACGCTGCCGCCGGGCAGGCGCGTCGCGGGTTTCTCCACCATCTTCTGGAAAATCCACGGATGCGACGAGCGCCGCACGATCTTCAACCGGACCTGGGGCAAGCCGGTGGCAAGGGGAGTCGGAGATTGATCGGGAGGTGCCATGCAGTTTTTTTTAGCGAGACCGCGAAAAAGGACCAATCCGCCGGCGGCCCTGCTTCGTCTTGCTCACTGGGGGATTGTTGGCATTTCCAGGAGTGACTCCGTGCAATCCAAGAGACTGATCGGCTGGGTGGGAACCTGTCTGGGCGTGTTGCTCGTCGCCTCGACCGCGCAGGCCTTGTCGGTCGCCATCATGCCGATCTGGCATCGCGTGGCGCTGGCGGACTGCGTCGTCATTGGCAAGGTCACGGCCATCGAGGACAAGCTGGTCATGGCCCAGGCCAACGCGAACTCTCCCAACCTGGAAGAGCATCGCGTGGCGGTGCTCAAGATCGACAAGGGCTTTGGCTCGGCCAAGGGCCTGACCCACGTTCGCATCGGGGCCACCATTCCCAAGCCGCCGCAGCCCGGCGTGCCGCAGATTGCCGGCATCGAGATGATGCACCCCGTCAACCTGGCCGTCGGTCAGGAATTCTGCCTGATCCTGCAGCCGCACCACAAGGAAACCTTCTTCGTGGCGCCGCGTTCCTACGAGGCCATCCGCAAGCAGAACAATGCCGGCTTCGACAAGGAAGCCGCCCTCATCGAGCGCTGCTTCAAGCTCCTCGAAAACCCCGACGCCAGCCTGAAGTCCAAGGACGCCGAGGACCGCCTGCTGACTGCCGGCATGCTGCTGACCCGCTACAAGATGACGGGCCGCGGCGTCCGCGCCGGCGAACCGCCGCAGAAGACCGAACCCATCGATGCCGCGCAGAACCAGCTGATCCTCGGAGCTTTGGCCTCCGCCGACTGGACCAAGCGCGACCCGGCCTCGCCGATTTCTCCCGCCCAGGTCTTCGGTTATCTCCAGCTGACCGACAAGGACGGCTGGAAGCAGCCGCAGAACTTCCAGGAGGTGCCCGCCGCCGCCCACCAATGGCTCAAGGACCATGCGGCGACCTATCGCGTTCAGCGCTTCGTTTCAAACAAGAAGTAACCGCCGTGGGTCAGGTTTCAACCTGCCAGTCAGGTTGGAAACCTGACCCACTTACCGGGCGACTCTCGCCGCCGCCAAATCATCCGAATCCGTGGGAAGAGAGTGTTTTCGCCAGGAGTTCATTCATGCACCGCACTGTACTGGCTGCCCTTGCTTTGCTGTTCCTGACCGCGCCGCTGACGGCGCTGATGATCGCGCCGACGCCGATCCCCGACCGTTTGGCTCTTGCTGACGCCGTCGTGGTCGGCAAGATCGTCAGCATCGAGGACAAGACCGTCTCGGCCAAGCGCTTTCCCGGCGATCCGAACAAGTCGGAATTCAAGGTTGCCCTGATTCAGATCGATGACCCGCTGTATGGCGCGAAGGGCCTGACCCGCGTTCGCCTGGGCTTCGTGCCGCCGCCGCCCCAGGTCCAGCCCAACCCAGGCAAGCCGGTGATCGGCGGCGGCATCAATCGCTTCCCACAGCTGAACCACGCCGTCGGCCAGGAAGCCTGCTTCTTCCTCAAGAAGCATGCTGACGGCGATTTCTACGTCGCCCCGATGTACTTCGACGTGATCGACAAGAAGGTCGCCGGCTTCGACAAGGAGATCGCCCAGGTCAAGCAGTGCGCCAAGCTGCTGGAGAACCCCGCCGCCAGCCTGCAAGCGAAGAACGCCGACGAACGGCTGCTGACGGCGGCCATGATGCTGACCCGCTACCGCACCCCGCCGGCCGGCGTCCAGAACCCCAAGACCGAAGCGCTCAGCGCCGAACAGAGCAAGCTCCTGCTGGCAGCGCTGGCGTCAGCTGACTGGAGCAAGCGGATCGACGGCACGCAGGTGTCGCCGCAGATGGTCTTCTTCCGCCTGAACCTGACGGCCAAGGACGGCTGGACGCAGCCGAAGAACGGCCAGGAAATCCCCGCCGCAGCGCAGAAATGGCTGAAGGACAATGCCGACAAGTACCGGGTGCAGCGTTTCGTGCCCTGACGGATGCTCTTCCCAGCCCACGGGTTGCGGCCCGTGGGCTTTTTTTTGTTGCCGAACGCGGTTGCCGTGGCCAAGATGAAGCCGGCAGCCGCGGTTGTTGGCACTCCCTCACTCTGGCGCGGTATCACCATGTCGGCAGAACTATCGCAAGGACAATCATTCCGGATCGAACGGCACGGCGACATCGCCGTCATTATTCCATCGCCCGAAGTCGAGAGCATGCACGAAGCGCTGATCCAGCAGGCGGCGCAGATGGTCCTGGCGCCCTTGCGGGACAGTCCGCCATCCGGACTGGTCATCGACCTCAGCCAGGTCAACTATTTCGGCTCGGTCTTCATTTCGTTCCTCTTGCGCTGCCACATGCTGGTGAAAAAGCACGGCAGCGAGGTGGTGCTGGCCGGCGCCACCGAGCGGGTCCGCGAACTGCTGCATTTGACGGCCCTGGACACCCTCTGGGCCTTGTACGACAGCCGGGCCGAAGCGCTCGAGGCGCTGGGCGGCTCGGATTGATCGGTTTCCGGAGAACGAGAGCGGCGGGGTTGATTTCCGGCGTGTGGGGACTGACCTCATGCGGCGGAGATAAACCCCGCCGCTCTCGTTCATTGTGGCCTAGAATTGGAAGGACGCGATTTCAGCGCACTTGAAGGATGGCTGAACCAAACTCGTAGGGTCCGCTGTGCGGACCATTGATTCCTGTGGATGTAGCGGCTCATGGTCCGCACAGCGGACCCTACGAGCTTGGTCCGAAAGCTCTGAAGGACCCGGCATGAAGAAACCACCCGAAAACAAACCCAGCGGCATATTCATCCAGATTCACGACAACGAGCAGCACCACACCGAGGGCAGCCCGCAGATCAACAGCGAACAGTTGATCCAGCAGATCAAGGAGACCGCCGACAAGCTGATCCGCGACCAGGCCAACCGGGGCGACGTCAAGCTGCTCAGCACGGCCTTGAAGGAACTGCGCTACGCCTTCAAGGTGTTCGCGCCATATCGGCACCGGCGCAAGGTGGCGATCTTCGGCTCGGCCCGGCTGAAGCCCGATCACCCCGCTTATCAGCAAGCCGTGGAATACGGCCGGCGGATGGCGGAAGCCGGCTACATGGTCATCACCGGCGCGGCCAGCGGCATCATGGAAGCGGGGCACCTCGGCGCGGGCCGGGAGAACAGCATCGGCCTGAACATCATGCTGCCGTTCGAGCAGGAAGCGAACACCGTCATCGCCGGCGACGGCAAGCTGATGCAGATGAAGTACTTCTTCACCCGCAAGCTGATGTTCGTCAAGGAAGCCGACGCCATCGTCCTGTTCCCCGGCGGCTTCGGCACCCTGGACGAAGGCTTCGAGGTATTGACCCTGGTGCAGACCGGCAAGAGCCATCTGTTCCCCATCGTCATGGTGGACCAGCCCGGCGGCACTTACTGGAAACGCTTGCAGCAGTTCGTCGAGGAAGTGCTGCTGGCCGGCGGCACCATCTCGCCGATGGACCAGCATCTCTACAAAGTGACCGATTCGCTGGACGAGGCGGTCCAGGAGGTCGTCGGCTTTTACCGGGTCTACCACAGCATGCGCTACGTCCACGGCGATCTGGTGCTGCGCCTGCACCGGCCGCTTCCCGACGAATTGCTGGAGCGGCTGCGCATGGAGTTCGCGGACATCGTGCAGCGGGGCACCATCGAGCAGATCGCCGCCCTGCCGGCCGAAGCGGGCGACACGCACCTCGCCGACTTGCCCCGTTTACATTTTCGCTTCGACCGGCACAGCCTGGGCCGGCTGCGGCAGATGATCGACATCATCAATCGGGAAGGTTAATCGCCGCGAGCCGAAGGCGAGCGCTGTAGCGCGCCTCCAGCTCATGACATCACTCGAATGCGATCTATTCAAAGTTACTCAAGAGGGCTGCCAATGTCCGATGAGCAAACACCACCTGATCTCATCAGCAGGATCGAACGCCTTGAAAAGGCCAACCGTGTCTGGAAAACCTTGACTCTCTGCCTTGCTCCGCTACTTGTGGTGTTCGGGAGTATCGCCGCTTACTTCGGCCTCTTCGTCCAGCCTGCTCAAGGGCAAAATCAACCGGCACCACAATTCCAAACAAAAGTGGACTCCCTACCCTCTGCATATTACTTCA
This sequence comes from Planctomycetales bacterium, assembly GCA_020054355.1. Taxonomy (GTDB): domain Bacteria; phylum Planctomycetota; class Planctomycetia; order Gemmatales; family Gemmataceae; genus JAGVLI01. The sequence continues at coordinate 8,090 of JAGVLI010000290.1, forward strand.
ATTTCGTTCGGGTTACGGGCACCCCCGAGGAACTGATGCTCGATCTGGCTCTGAGCAATCAAATTGGGGAAGTGGCGAAAGAACCAATCAAGTTTGAGCAGCGCGTGGTGATGAATTTCTACACGGCAAAACGATTGCTGGGAGCTCTGCAGCTTGCCATCCAGAGGCACGAAGAAGCGTATGGGGTGCTTGAAATCGATGTGATGAAACGAGCGAAGCGACCGTGACGGGCGCGCAAAAAATCCGGTGCTCTCCGTGAGGAGAGCACCGGACCACCAAGCATACTTACGGGTCCCGTCCATCCCTTCGGTAGCCTGGCAGCCTTAAACTGTCCCCCCCTATTGGACAGTCAAGAGCCCAGCGCTTTGCGCCCCCGCCTCGCGACGGGTTTGCCGTTATCGAGGATGGTTGTGGCTCACCATGTCAGCCAGGGCGATCGTCTCCATCGCTCCAGCCATTCCAAACATAGAACAGGTTTTCAGGGAAGGCAAATCGAGCCGGCGGAATTTTCCGGGTTTCCGCTCCGGTGCGAAAAGGGGACGGGACTCGTTGCCGAAACGGCCCGATAGGGTGCTTCGCACAACGAGTCCCGTCCCCTTTTCGCACCGGCTCTCAAGTCATTTTGAGCTGCACGTCGGCCACTTCATTCCAGCTCGCAGGGATCGAACGGCGCTGGCTTTCGCCGGGGAAATGCCAGTATTGCAACGTGGCTTCGCCCAGTTTCCAGGAGAAGAACGCCAGCCGGCCGTTGACGACCGTTGGCAGGCCCACCTGCCCTTGGTCCGGATCGACGAGAGCGACGCCCAAGACTTCCAGCTCGGCCAGGGCGTCCTGCAAGTGGTGCTGCGAAGCCGCGAACTCCTCGTGGACCTGATAACGGCGCTGACGCTGCGGCCAGCTGAGCTTGTGGCGGCCGCGGTCGAGTCGGTCCTGTTCCGGCCCCAGCACGGCCAGGCAGCGCTGGTGGTGCGTGATATCGTCCACGATCCGTCGAACCAACGGCAGCATCCGGCGCGCCGTCCGCAGATTGAGAACCACCGGCCTCCGTTCCGCTTTTTCGCCAGCATCCGAAGCCTGGTGTTCCGTGAATCCGCTCATCCGGCACCCCTCTCATTCTCGTAGTTCCAGATACCCCCTCTATTCATATCATAGGTCGGAAATCAAGCGCGTGCGGCTGGAGCGCCGGAATTCAAATCGCGCTGTAAAACGTCCGATTTTGGCAAGCCGGACTGGAGCATCCGAAAGTGTTTGCCTTGTTTAGCCGCGCGCTGGTTTAGCCGCGAGCCGGAGGCGAGCGCTGATTCGCAGCGCTCGCCTTTGGCTCGCGGCTAAACGAACGCGCCGCGCTCACTCGCCGCGCCACTGCACGAAGCCTTCCAGCGCGTAAAACTCCGGCAGCCCCAGCGCGTCGTAGACCTTGGACGTGGAGCGATTGCGGTCCTCGGCGCGCTGCCAGAACTCGCGCCGATCCGACGAGCCGGGAAACATGGCGCGGTCCTTCTGCGATTGATGCCGGAAGATCGCGGCCTTCTTGCGTTCGAGATCGTCCGGGCTGAGGGGCACCACGCGCTCGACCTCGTAGGGTTCCCATTCTTCCCAGGCGCCCCGATAGAGCCAGACCTCGAACTTTTGCCCCTGGCTCCAGACCTGCTTGACGGCCTGGAAGATGGCCTCGGCGCACATGCGATGGGTGCCGTGCGGGTCGGACATCTCGCCGGCCACGTAAATCTGCGCCGGCTGGAGGCGTTGCAACAGTGCGGCAAGGTCGGCAATATCCTGCGGGTGGAGCGGCGCCTTGGCGATCGTGCCGGTGCGATAGAAGCGCAGGTCGAGAAACTCCAGCTGCTCCGACGGGATGCCGCAGGCCAGCGCCGCCGCCCGCGCTTCCGTTTCTCGGATCAGCGCCTTGATCCGCAGCACGTCCTCGCTGTCCGACTGACTCGGTTTTTTGGCGGCGAAGAACTCATGGACGCGCTTCTTGACGCATTCGGTGTGCTCCTGGTCGATCTCGAACAACCGATTGAACTCGACCACGAAATCGGTAAAGCGGCGGGCGTCGTGGTCGAAGACGGCGATGTTGCCATTGGTCATGTAGGCGACGTGGACCTTGTGCTTCTGCTCGACCAGCCGGATGATCGTGCCGCCCATGCTGATGACGTCGTCGTCCGGATGGGGGCTGAAGACCAGCACGGTCTTCGGCTCGGGACCGGCAGGCTGGTTGCAGAGGGTCGCCATCATCTCGTCGAAGATGCGTCGGCCCAGCACTTCCGCCGGCCCGTGCTCGCGCAGCAGTTCGTAGAGGTCGTGTTCGCGGAAATCCTCGTCGGACAGCTTGAGCAGAGCCTTGCCCACCTGGAGGCTGAGGCGAATGACCGCGCGGCGAATCAGTTCCGGCGTCCAGCGCACCGGGCCGACGCTCCAGGGACTGCTGACCGCCGCCAGTTCACCTGCCGCCGCCTGGTCGAGAATGAACGTGGAGTCCGGATGCTTCTGCAAGAAGCTGGCGGCGACGGCATCGGTCATGTCCTCTTCCAGCGCCTTGCGGACGACGCCGGCCTTGTGCTCGCCGAAGGCCAGCAGCACGATCTTGCGGGCTTCCAGGATGGTGCCCACGCCCATGGTCAGCGCCTGGTGCGGAACGTTTTCCTCGCCGAAGAAGCCATTGGCCGCGTCGCGGCGCGTGACCGAATCCAGCGTCGTCAAGCGGGTCCGGCTGTGGCGCGTGGAACCGGGTTCGTTGAAGCCGATATGCCCGGTGCGGCCGATGCCGAGAATCTGCAGATCGATGCCGCCCGCCCGGCGGATTTTCTGCTCGTAGCCGGCGCAGTAGTCCTCGGCATCCTCCGGCCGCAGGGTGCCGTCCGGAATGTGAATGTTGTGCTTCTGGATATTGACGTGATTGAAAAACGTCTCCTGCATCCAGCGCCGATAGCTGTGCGGGCTGTCCGGCTGCATCGGGCAGTATTCGTCGAGATTGAAGGTGATGACGCGGGAGAAATCGAGGCCCGCTTCCCGGTGCAGGCGGATCAGCTCGCGGTACAGGCCGACGGGCGTGGAGCCGGTGGCCAGGCCCAGCACCGTGGGCCGGCCGGCGGAGTTGTTCTGCCGGATCAGGCTTTCGATCATCAGTGCGACGTGGCGGGCCGCGTCGCCGCTGGTGGGGAAGACGAGCGACGGAATGCGCGTGTGCGGCACGTAATGCGAGCCAAGTTGCATGATCATGGCGGATTCGTGGTTCGTTGCCCGTGGTCTGGAGGAAAGCGACGCGGTCTAGTGTACAATGATCCGAGGTGGATTGCCACGCTCTGGAACCCCGGACCCGAACCATGATCGAACTCACGATTAACGGCGAACCGCGTACCCTGGCCCAGCCCCTGACGGTGGCCCAACTGGTCGAGCAACTCGGCTACGACCGGCGGAAAATCGCGGTCGAACTGAACCGCGAGGTGGTGCCGTTGCCCCGTCACCCGGAGCAGCAGCTGGCGACCGGCGACGCGGTGGAGATCGTGACGCTGGTGGGGGGTGGGGCCTGATGTTGTAATCCAGAGACTTCTTGCCCGTGGGTTACGATTCCAATCGTGACAGGCCGTGGGGTTGTCACGATTGGAATCGTAACCCACGAGCCAACCGTGCCGGGCAGCAGCCCGCTGTTCTCTCGCAACAACAGCGGGCTTACGCCCGCCGCTCGCCCAGTCTGGAAGGGTGATCCGATGAAATTGTCACCTGACGAGGAAGCCTTCCTGATTCACTGGATGATCGACGAAACGAACTTTGAACAAGGCCCCGGAGCAGCCAAGCGATTGCAAATCCAGCATGAAGTCCGCCCGGCCCGGCTCGCCGAATTTATCGCGGCGTGGGAGCCGGACCCCGTAAGACAAGGCGAAATCGCCCGAGGACCACGGCCTTCGGCCCCTCCCGAATGGCCCTGGAATACACCCGAAGAGTTTCAGCGCCGGCACCACGAAGCCATCCAACTGAGAGAGCGCGTATGACTGCAACAACCAGCAGCCTTCACAGTCCGAATGTCCCCGCCGATCAGCCCTTGGTCGTCGGTCCGTTCACGCTGAAAAGCCGGCTCATCACCGGCACCGGCAAGTACGCCAGCTACGAGTTGATGCGCGACTGCCTGGACGCCTCGGCCTGCGACGTGACCACCGTGGCCATTCGCCGCGAACGGCTCGTGGACAAGGAAGGGCGAAATATCCTCGACTATCTCGATCTGAAGAAGCTGACCATCCTGCCGAACACCGCAGGATGCTTCAGCGCCGAGGATGCGGTTCGTCATGCCCGGCTGGCGCGCGAGCTACTGGGCAACCTGGGCAATCCCGGCGCGAAGTGGGTGAAGCTGGAGTGCCTGGCCGATCCGAAGACGCTGCTGCCCGATCCGGTCGCGACCCTGCAAGCGACCGAGCAGCTGGTGAAGGAAGGCTTCACGGTCCTGGTCTACACCAGCGACGACCCGATCATGGCCCACCGTTTGAAGAAAGCCGGCGCGGCCAGCGTGATGCCGGCCGGCAGCCCCATCGGTTCGGGGCAGGGGGTCTTGAATCCCAACAACATGCGGATCATCCTGGAATATCTCAAGGACGGCGATCCGACCTACCCGGTGATCGTCGATGCCGGCGTCGGCACCGCCAGCGACGTGACGCTGGCGATGGAACTCGGCTGCGACGCCGTGCTGCTGAACACCGGCATCGCGCACGCCAAAGACCCGCTGCGCATGGCCTGGGCGATGCGCTACGGCTGTGAAGCGGGCCGACTGGCTTATCTGGCGGGGCGCATCCCGAAGAAGCTGTACGCGACAGCGTCCAGCCCGATGGAAGGGCGGATTGCGCCGGCGGGGTCGTGAGGAGTTATCGCTCATGAACGTTGCAAAGACGTGGCACTCGATCCGCTCTTCGGCCCCGCCAAGTCGCGATGACGAGTTTCTATGGGAAATCGTGGCGGGCGAATGGGTGCCGATGCCGGCCATGAGTGTCTATTCCGCTGTGGTTGCATCGCGTATCGCCGCGGAACTCAATCAATTTATCCGTGACCAAGAACTCGGCCGGGTAGTTTGCCAGGGGTTGTTTCACCTGTCCTTGGCGCGCGCTTGCTGCCGTCGTCCGGACGTTGGATATGTGTCCTATGAGCGCTGGCCGAAAACACGGCCACTTTCAAGAACCGATAACGCCTGGGACATCATTCCGGACTTGGTCATCGAGGTCATCAGCCCCAAAGAGCCAGCCGAACTGTTGCTCGAGAAGATCGATGAGTATTTTGCAGCGGAGGTACGGCAGGTCTGGGTTATCTACCCCAACCAAAGGATGGCCCACGTCTACGATTCGCCAACGATGATCCGCTGTTTCACCCCTACCGACACCCTCGACGGCGGCAAGGTCCTCCCCGGCTTCCAGCTGCCGCTCGCGTCGCTCTTTCAAGCGGCTGGCGCCTGAAAGCGGTTCCAGAGCAGCCGCAATCCCAGCGGCACCAGCGCCGCCAGACTGAGCGCGATGGCTATGGGCGGAGACAGGATGTCCGCCGGCGTCGTCAGGTCGCCCACCGCGTCGCCGGCGTGGGCGAAGATCAGCGTCACCGGCAGCATGCCCAGCTGACTCACCCACCAGAACGTCCGCAGCCGCATCGGTGTCAGGCCCATGCCCACGTTGATGAGCGAGAACGGCACCAAGGGCGACAGGCGCAGCGTCAGCAGGTA
>JAGVLI010000273.1 GCA_020054355.1 Planctomycetales bacterium
CCCTGCGCCTGCTGGAGCGCGTCGGCCTGGCCGTGTCGCCGGAAACACTGGTCGGCGACCTGGCCTTGGGCCAGCAGCAGATGGTGGAAATCGCCCGCGCGCTCTCCCTGTCGGCCCGCCTCATCATCATGGACGAGCCGACTTCCAGCCTTACCCAGCGCGAAACCGACCGCCTGTTCGAGGTGATCGCGGACTTGAAACGGGCGAATGTGGCGGTCGTGTACATCTCGCATCGCCTGGCCGAAGTGCAGCGCATCGCCGACCGGGTGACGGTCCTGCGCGACGGCCGTAACTCGGGCGAACTGTCCCGCAGCGAAACCACGCACGAAGCGATGGTGCAGCACATGGTCGGCCGCGACCTGCACCAGTTCTTTCATCGCACGCATCCCGAACCCGAAGCGCAGGCAATGCAGCCGGTTCGCCTGGAGGTGCGCGAAGTGCGCTTTGTCGGCGGGCCAGCGACCCCCGTTTCGTTGAAGGTGCGCGCCGGTGAGATTGTCGGAGTGGCAGGATTGGTCGGCGCCGGCCGGACGGAGCTGGCCGAAGCGCTCTTCGGCATCCGCGCACTGATCGCTGGGCAAGTGCTGCTGGACGGCCAGCCGCTGAGCATCCATTCCCCCAAGGATGCCATCGCCCACGGTCTGCTGCTCGCTCCCGAAGACCGCCGCTTGCACGGCCTGGTGCTGGCGGAAAGCGTGCTGCACAACATCAGCCTGCCGAATCTGGACCGGCTCAGCCAGTGGCGCCTGGTGCAGCCGCGCCAAGAACGCGAAATGGGCCGTGGCACTTGCGACCGACTGCATGTCAGAACGCCGCGCCTGGGGCAGCCGGTCGGCCTGCTTTCCGGCGGCAACCAGCAAAAAGTCGTGCTGGGCAAATGGCTGGCCTGTCAGCCCAAGGTGCTGATCCTCGACGAACCGACGCGCGGCGTGGACGTCGGCGCGAAAAGCGAAATCTACACCTTGATGGACGAGCAAGCCCAGCGCGGCGTCGCCATCCTGATGATCTCCAGCGACCTGGAAGAAATCCTCGGCATGAGCGACCGGGTGCTGGTGTTTCACCAGGGCGCACTCGCCGGGGAACTGAGCCGCGCGGACCTGACCGAGCAGGCGATCATGCGTCTGGCGACGGGCGCGGTTCGCGACGCTTCGTAGAAGCGTTTTCGACGAAAGATTGTCATCGAGGTTTGCAACGAATCATGGCCCGACTGATCGGTGTCCTGCTGATGGTGCTGGTACTCTATGGCATCCTCATGGGCTGCTTCGAGAATGCGCAGTCGCTGAACAACCATCAGGTGCTGGCGCGACGGCTCGGCTTCTACGGCGTCTTGACGCTCGGCGTCGGCGTGCTGATCGTCTCCGGCGGCATCGATTTGTCCATCGGTTCGCTGGTCGGACTCTGCGCGGTTTGTTTCGGTCTGTTGATTCAGAAATGGCCGCCGGTGCTGGCCGCCGGCGTGGTGATCCTGGGAGCGGCCCTGGTCGGCCTGATCCACGGCTTGCTGATCACCCGGCTGAACTTGCAACCGTTCCTGGTGACGCTGTGCGGCCTGTTCATGTATCGCGGCCTGGCCCGCTATGCCAGCGACACTACCCTGGGCCTGCCGGATCGACCCAGCGTGGAGGGGCTGCGCTGGCTGCTGGTCAACGGCAACTTCCTGGGCGTCTCGCACCAACTTTTGCTGCTGTTGCTGATTGCCGGGCTGCTGGCCCTGCTGCTGCACGGCAGCGTCTACGGCCGTTATCTCTACGCCATCGGCTACAACGAGCGGGCAGCGCTGTATGCCGGCATCGCCACCACGCGCTACAAGATCATGGCCTATGTGATTTGTTCGATGCTGGCGGGCCTGGGCGGCGTGCTGTTCTTGCTGGAATACCGGATGGCGCAACCGTCCAGCGCCGGTTCGCTGCTGGAGCTGTATGCCATCACGGGCGCGGTGCTGGGCGGGTGCAGCCTGCGCGGCGGCGAAGGCACGATTCCCGGCATGTTGCTTGGCGCTGCCATCCTGCCGTTGCTGGCGCAAATCTGCAACTTCAGCCCGTATATCGGCAGCGACCTGGAATATACCGTGATCGGCGGAGCGCTGCTGCTAGGTACGGTCGGCAACGAACTGCTGGCGCGCCGCTCGGCCGCACGCCATTAGCCGTCCACAACACGTCCGTTTCGTTTCATTTCATATCACTGACACCCCCTCCGGGCTTTGCTACGAAATGCGCTGTTCACTACTATATGTTGTGATTTGTACAGTAACCAGCCCACTACCGCTTGTGAAAACGGCCCATTTCGTATCAAAGCCCCCCCCTCCGCAGTCTCAATGAGAATCAATAAGGATTAGTGTTTACTAACAAATGTTCGGGCGCGGTCTGGTTCTGACCTGTCGAAGTCACCGCGCCGACGAACGTCCTCAATTAGCTACTCGAACAACACGTAGCTATTCAAACAACACGCTCACCGATTCGTTGAGGTGAATCCGCCGAATGGCGACGGCCAGCAGCTTCGACACAGTCAAAATTTTCATGTTCGGCAACTGTTTTTCCGGCGGCACCGGGATGCTGTCGGTCAGCACGATTTGCTTGATGGGCGCTTCCCGCAGCCGGCTGATGGCCTCGCCGCACAGCACGGCATGCGTGGCGCAGACATAAACTTCCCTGGCCCCGTTCTTCTTGGCCACGTGCGCCGCGCCGACCACGGTGCCAGCCGTGGAAATCATGTCGTCGAAAATCATCGCCACCTTGCCGTCCAGCGACGCCCCGATCAAGTTCGCTTGCTTCGTTTCGGTGGCGCTGGAGCGGCGCTTGTCCACGATGGCAATCGACCCGCCCATCTTCTTCTGATAGGCCAGGGCACGCTTGATGCTGCCCTCGTCCGGACTGAGGACCACGAAATCGCGCTGCGGAATCTCCAGCCCCCGCACGAACTCCTGAATCACCGGCCGGGCATGCAGGTGGTCCACCGGAATATCGAAGAAGCCCTGAATCTGCGCGGCATGCAGGTCGAGCGCCACCACCCGATTCGTGCCCGCCATCGTCACCAGGTTGGCCACCAGCTTGGCGGTGATGGGCACCCGGCCCATATCCTTGCGGTCCTGACGGGCATAGCCGTAGTAGGGCAGGATGGTCGTGATCCGGGCGGCGCTGGCGCGCTTGAAGCAGTCGATCAGCACCAGCAGTTCCATCAGGTTTTCGTTGACCGGCGGGCACGTCGGCTGCACGATGAAGATGTCGCGGCCGCGCACGTCTTCCTCGATCTGGACCTTGGTTTCGCCGTCGGGAAACTTGTCCAGCGTGATCTTGCCGAGCGGGTCGCCCAGGCATTCGGCGATGCGTCGGGCCAGTGCCGGATTCGCCGAGCCGCTGAAGACTTTCAGTCCGTTCATGGGTTCCATGGTGTTCCGTCGAGGTGGGCACTGGGTCCGTGCCGTGCGACGCTTCTCGGGATCTACCGCCGCATGCTCACGAGCCGCCCATTATGAAGTCCGGATGTAGAACCTGTCAACAGCGTGCGCCGGCGAGCTACGATGACTGCTCCGATTCATCGTTTCGCGCTCGGGAGCTGCGCGGACAGTTATTTCCCACCCGAACAGTCGTTGTATTGGAAATGGTCGGCCCTGAATCGGGGAGGTTGCCATGCTCTCCTGCCGGAAACGCTCCTGGCTGCTTGCCACCCTGCTCGTCGCCTTGATGGCGGCGGTCGAGCCTCCCTGCCGCGCCGCCGAACCAGCTGCCGGCCTGATCGCGGAGAAATTGCCCCCCGGCGCGCTGTTCCGGCTGGGCACGCAACGGCTGCGCCATCCATATCACTCCACGCCGGCGGTCTACGTCGCCGCTTCCGCCGACGGCAAGCTGCTGGCTTCCCGCACCGACGACACCAGTGTCTTGCTCTGGGAACCATCAAGCGGCAAGCTGCTTCAGCAGCTGCGCGGCAACAAGGTCAAGCTGCTCGCGTTCGCCTTCTCGAAGGATGGGCAACGTTTGGCGACCGGCGACCTGCTGGGATTGATCGCGCTCTGGGACACCACCAGCGGCAAGCTGCTGCGGCGCTGGCCCGGACATCGCGGCGAACAAGTGACCAGTCTGGCCTTCACGCCCGATGGCAACCACGTCGTTTCCGGCGGCACCGATAGTTGCGTCCGCGTCTGGGACAAGACGGGCGAGAACCTGGTGCGCGCCTTCGAGGGTTTGCCCGAGCGCATCATGGCCGTCGCCGTTTCACCGGGCGGGGAGCTGATCGCGGCCGGCGGCCGGGGTTCGACCGTCATTCTCTGGGAAACCGCCACCGGCAAGGAAGTGCGGCGGCTGCCTGGCGACCGGAATCCGCTCTTTGCCGTCGCCTTTCATCCCGATGGCAAGTCCCTGGTGGTCGGCAACCGGGCCATCGCCCGCCTGTACGACCTGGAGAACGGCCAGGAGCTGCGCGGCTTCGGCCGACCGATCACGGGCGATGTCACTTCGCACAATCACGATGAATGCCTGGCGTTCAGCCCCGACGGCGCGCTGCTGGCCACCGGCG
>JAGVLI010000239.1 GCA_020054355.1 Planctomycetales bacterium
GCTGTTCCCGGCGGGCGAGCATCGGCACCGGGCGGGCGAGCGCTTTCCCGTGTTGCGCACTGGAGATTGAGGACCGCAGCGATGAAGCCAGCGGAAGCGACCACCGTCGATGACGGCCAGCCGATGGAAGACAACAGCGCCGTCGAGGCAGTTGCTCGCTCCTCGATTTTCGATCCTCGGTCCTCGGTGCTGCTGCCCGCACTGCTTACCGGCGGGCTGCTCTGGGCCTGCCATTTTCCGCTAGCCTGGGGCTGGCTGGGGTGGATTGCGCTGGTGCCGCTCCTGAGCTTGGTGCGGCGCGATATTTCCGGCTGGCGGGTGTTCCTCGGCAGCTGGATTGCCGGCCTGGTGTTCTTTACTCCGGCAGTGCAATGGCTGCGGCTGGCCGATCCGCGCAACTATTACAGCTGGCCGGGCCTGGTGGTCTATTGCTCCGTGTACTTGCCGCTAGGTATCGGCCTGGTGCGGCTGCTCGTGCGGCGCGCCAGGCTGCCGTTGCTCCTGGCGCTGCCGGTGGTCTGGACGGCGCTGGAATATCTCCGCGCTCACCTCTTCACTGGCTTCCCCTGGTACTTCCTGGGCCACACGCAGCACGATTTTCTAACCGTGATCCAGATCGCGGACCTGACGGGCGCCTATGGCGTGACCTTCGTGGTGGCGATGATGAACGCGCTGCTCTTCGAGTTGGCCTGCACGCGCGGCTGGTTCCGGCGCTGCTTCGCCAGTCCCGACTACCAACCCGCTGGCGGGTTAGCACGCCAAGCCGCCATCGGGTTCGGATGCCTGGCTCTGGTGTTGATCTACGGTCTGGTCCGGCTGTCCCAGAGCGACTTCGAGCCAGGGCCGCGCGTCGCCTTGATCCAGGGCAACCTGGAGCAGCACATCCGCAATGCCGCTTCCGGGTCCAGCGAAGCCCAGGTCCCGCACCCGGCCACGGTCATGCTCAAGCACTTCGAGGCGCTGCACGAGCTGGCCTCCAAACTACAACTGAAGCCGGACCTGATCGTCTGGCCGGAAACCAGCCACCCCGACGGCTGGCTGGACCGCGGCTACGAGGTGCCCGGCGAGAGCCTCTCCGATTTCTGGCAGACTTACAATCCCGCCATCTATCGCCTGAGACGCCAGGCCGGCACGACCGTGCTCTTCGGCTTGAACACCGAGGTCATGCTGCCGAACGATCAGCGCCGCTTACACAACTCGGCGGTCGTCCTCTACCCCAACGGCCACGCCGCCCGCTACGACAAGATTCATCGCGTGCCATTCGGCGAATACGTGCCATTGCGTGAGTCGCTGACGTTCATGAATATCTTCGCGCCCTACGACTTCGACTACAGCATCTCGTCTGGCGACGACTATCCGGACTTCCTGGTCCGCTCGACGCTGCACCGCTTCGGCGTCGTCATTTGCTACGAGGACAGCGATCCGACGCTGGCTCGCCAGTATGCGGCGGACGATTGGAGAACGCCAGTCGATTTCCTGGTGAACATCTCGAACGACGGCTGGTTTCGCGGCAGCAGCGAGCACGAAGAGCACCTAGCAATTTGCCGTTTTCGGGCCGTCGAGTGCCGGCGGGCAGTCGTGCGCGCGGTCAACATGGGCATCTCGGCCGTGATCGATGGCGATGGCCGCGTGCTACGTCCCCGGACAGTGTCCGGCGACGAGTCGCGCAGGGAATGGCACGTGCCGGCCGGCACCCGTGAACGCTTGCCGCTGGCCGAATGGTCTCAATTCAAAAAGGTCGGCGGCGTGCTGACGGCGAATGTGCCGATTGACAAGCGCACCAGCCTCTACGCCCGCCTCGGCGATTGGCTGCCTATCGGCTGCTGGGGCGTGCTAGGCTTGAGCACTAGCATGATGTTCGTTCGCGGCATCGCTCAGCGACGCGCCAGCGCTGGAGAACCCCATGTCTGAAACGCCTGCCGTCGTTTCGCCGCCGTCGGCCCCCACCTGGAAGCACCGTCTGCGGCGCTGGCTCGTCCGCTTTGCCGTGGTCTACCTCGGAGTCTGCATCGTGCTGATGTTTCTCGAAAACACCATGGTGTATCACCCGTACAAGGACACGGACAGCTGGCAGCCGCCGCCGCCCGGCCTGACCGTCGAAGACGTCTGGGTCGAAACGCCGGACGGCACCCACATTCACGGCTGGTACTTCCCCAAGGAGGGCGCGACCGGGGCGCTGCTCTACTGTCACGGCAACGCCGGCAACCTCAGTCATCGCGGCCCGGCAGTTCCCGAACTGATGAACGTCCTGGGCGAATCGGTGCTGCTGTTCGACTATCCCGGCTACGGCAAGAGTGCGGGCAAGCCCAGCGAAGCCGGCTGCTACGCCGCTGGCGATGCGGTCTACGACTGGCTGACCCAGACGAAAAAGGTGCCCGGCGAACAGATCATTCTGTTCGGCAAGTCGCTGGGCGGCGGCATCGCGACCGACCTGGCCGTGCGTCGGCCGCATCGCGCGCTGGTCCTGGTCAAGGCGTTTACCTCAATTCCCGACATGGCCCAGAGTCAGTTTCCATTCCTGCCGGCGCGCTGGCTGGTGCGCAACAAGTTCGACAACCTGGAGAAGATAGCGCGTTGTCCGAAACCCGTGGCCGTGGCTGCCGGCGATTGCGACACCCTCATTCCCTGGTGGATGGGCGAAAAGCTGTACGCGGCCGCGCCAGAGCCGAAGTGGTTCTATCGCATGGCTGGCTGCGGCCATAACGACGGCTTCCCGCCAGAGTTCCTTCCTGGCCTGGCGGAGTTCCTCAAGCACAGCGCGCCGTGCAAGCTTGTTTCTCGCTGATGGTTATGGTGTGGCTGCCCGACGCCATCGGTTCGGCGTTCGACTCAGGGCCAGTCGCTGGCGGGACACTCGCGGCTGCGCCGCTCGTTCCGCCGCGGAGCGGCGGGCTACTATGTGCGGCGGCCTGCTCTTCACAAACTGCTCTGGCATTGATTTTGCTCCCCCGCTATACCCGCCGCGCTGAGATAGCGGCGAGGCCTCCCGACTCCGGGCACTTACGTGCCCGGCTCGCTGCCAAGCAAGGAGGAACCCATGATCCGCGCAGGAAGCCTGACGCTCTTGGTCGGCTGGCTGCTGGCCATGCCGGCGGTCGCCCAGAACCCGCAACCCGTGCCGGTCAAGTTCCGCTGGCAGGCTAACCAGGTGCTGCACTATCGCGTCGAGCAGACGACGGCGGAAACCGAGGTCGTCGGCGGGGTCAAGGTCGAGTCCTCGATGAAGCTGAACAACGTCAAGCGCTGGCACGTGCTGGCGGTCGATGCGGCCGGGGTCGCCACCGTGCAGCAGTCGCTGGCCGCGCTGCGCATCGAACGGAAGACCGCGACGGGCGCCACGGTGCTCTACGACTCGGCCGACCTGGAAAAGAGCGATCCGGAGATGGCCAAGCAGCTGGCCAAGTACGTCGGCTCGCCGTTGGCGGTCCTGCGCATCGACAGCCTGGGCAAGGTCGTGGAAGTCAAGGAATCCAAGCACGCGCCAGCCAGCCGTTACGAGCACGAACTGCCCTTCACGGTGCTGCTGCCCGCCGACGGCATCTGGGCAGGCCGTTACTGGGACCGGCAATATCAACTGACCCTGGAGCCGCCCTTCGGGACCGGCGAGAAGTACCCGGCCGCGCAGCGCTACGTTGTCAAGGACCTGAACGCCGCCCAGGTCACGCTGACGCTGGTCACCGTGGTCAAAGCCCCGCCCGAAGACCAGGCCGCCGTCGTCCAGTTCCAACCGGAAGGCGAGATTGTCTTCGACGTGCAGCAAGGCCGACTGCACAAGGTCCGCACGGCCATCAGCAAGGAACTGAAGAACCACCAGGGCGAAGAGAGCAGCTATCGCTTCCAGGGCAGCTATGTCGAGGAGTACGTCGCGAATCCCTGATTGGATTGTCGCGCCGACTCGGAACTGTGCCGCAGCCTCCGGTTATGCTAAACTTGCAAGAGAAATGCCTGCCGGCGGAGGTGCAAATCATGACAAGCAAGATTTTTGATGCGATCTACGAAAATGGCGTGTTTCGGCCAGTGGAACCATTGCCGCTGGTAAATGGTCTACGGGTGGGCTTGAGCTTAAGCCCACCCACCGGACCGCTGTCCGATACGAATGTGGAAGCCGTGATGCGGTTGGGCCAGAAGTGTTTTGAAGGGCTGACCGAGGAAGAAAGCACCGCGCTGGCAGCCGGACTGGACGGAGTTGGTTGCGCAGCTGCGACAGTCCAGGCGGAGCATGAACCGTGAAATGCCTGCTGGACACGGATGTCGCCTCGCAAATCCTCAAAGCGAAAAACCGGCACGTCGCCCGACACGCTGCCGATTATCTCAGGCAATACGCACGGTTTTCACTCTCACTGATAACTCGCTACGAAATTCTTCGGGGATACAAGTACAGCAAAGCGACGGCGCAGATGGCTGTCTTCCGCCAGTGGTGTTCGATCCATGACATCCTGGACGTCACCGACGAAATCGTCGAGATTGCCGCCGACATCTACGCGGGCTTGAGACGATCAGGTCAACCCATCGGCGACGCCGACATCCTCATCGCGGCCACCGCGCTGCACCACGGCCTGGCACTGGCTACGGCCAACATCGCTCATTTCAGCCGCATTCCCAACCTGACGCTCGAAGACTGGACGAAGCCTTGAGAATGAGAATACGGGATGCAGCGGCGGCGCGGGACTTCGCTCGCCGCTGCGGCCGCCACCCGGTCGCGGGCGAGCTATAATGCGGCCAGGAGGTGTTGCCAATGGGGCGCGAAATCGAAGTAATCTACGAAAACGGCGTCTTCTGGCCGACGGTACCGGTTCGCCTTGCCGAAGGCGACCGCCTCAAGCTCTACATCCCGTTCGAGCCGCACGGGCTGACTCCCGAGCAGATGGAGGAAGAACTGAGGAAGATGCGCGAGGCCTTCGCTGACTGGAACGAGCAGGACTGGGCGGAATTTGAAGCGACCTTCAAGCGGGGCACCTGATGAGTTGTCTTTGGGATACCGACACCGTGTCCCAGTATCTCCGCGCAGGGCTGGGCACTGCTTTGTCCAGCATGGTCGGGCCTGCATTTCCCACATCACTCGCCAGGAAGTTCTTCGAGGCTTGCGTGCGAAACAGGCAACGGCCAGGCTGATGACCACGTTAGGCGAGACTCTCGTCCCGATCGAACCGCCCAAGCCAAGATCGGAGAGTCGCACGGTCGCAGTCCGAGAAGATGCCGGCGAGTTCCGCCCAACTCCCGAGGCTATCGAGCAGTCCTGGCAACAGGTCAGGATGGGGCAGTTCGACCGAACGTGATCCGGCAAACCCACCCGCGCGATACCAACTCACGACGCCAATCCGTTCGTCGATGATGTCCGCGGCGTGCTGCAACCCCGCCTCAATTTGTTCCCGGTTGAGGCGATTCTCGTAGTCGGTAAAGTGGTTGTGGTGGGTATGGAACCCGACCGACAACTCCTCATCGGCCGTGGACACCCACAGCCCGGACTCGGCCGCCGGCGACGGGCACGGGACGTTGAAATCTACGACGTTGCCTGCGCCGTCTGGTCGGGGCGACGGAGTGGCGAACGGCTCCCACTCCGGGAAGCGAGCCAGAATGATCGCCACCGCAATTCGAGAGTAAGCATCCAGTTTGCTGTCCAAAATGCCCGACATTCGACCACCTTCCACCACATACACCACCGGCCGCGCCCGCGAGCAATAGCCTCGCGGGCGCGGCCGGTGTTCTGTAACCGCGACTACGATCATCCCGGCAGCAAGTCCTTCACCGCGTCGCGCTCTTCTTCCAACTCCTTCAGCGTGGCGGCGAACTTGGCCTTGCCGAAAGCGTCGAGTTGCACGCCTTCCACCACGCTCAGGTTGCCCTTGCCGTCGCTGCGGCAGGGGTAGCCGAACACCATGCCCTTGGGCACGCCGTACTGGCCGGTCGAAACCACGGCGGCGCTGACCCAGTCGTTGGCCGGGGTCGGCGACAGCATGCTCTTGACGTGGTCGATGGCGCCATTGGCCGCCGACAGCGCCGAACTGAGGCCGCGCTTCTCGATCACCGCCTTGCCGCGCTCCTGGCACTGCTTGACGTAGACGGTTTCCAGCCAGGTGCGATCGGTGATGACTTCCGGCGCCGGCTTGCCCTTGATCTTGGCGTTGGTGAAGTCGGGGTATTGCGTGTTGGAGTGGTTGCCCCAGATGGTGACGCAGGTCACGTCCTCGTTGCCGACGCCGGCCTTGCGGGCCAGGGCGCTGCGGGCGCGGTTGTGGTCCAGGCGCGTCATCGCGGTCCAGCGCTCGGCGGGGATGTCCTTGCCGTTGTTGTAGGCCGTCAGGCAGTTGGTATTGCAGGGGTTGCCCACCACGAGAATGCGCACGTCCTTGGCGGCATTCGCGGCGAGCGCCTTGCCCTGGCCGACGAAAATCTTGCCGTTGATGCCGAGCAGTTCCTTACGTTCCATACCAGCCTTGCGCGGAAACGAGCCGACCAGCAGCGCCCAGTTGCAGTCCTTGAACGCCTTGTTGGGGTCGTCGGTCAGGACCAGGTCTTGCAGGGCAGGGAAGCTGCAATCGTCCAGCTCCATCGCCACGCCTTCGAGGCGCGTCATGGCGTCTGGAATCTCCAGCAGTTGCAGGATGACCTTGTGATTGGGGCCGAAGACTTCCCCGGAAGCCAGCCGCCCCAGCAGCGGATAGGCCACCTGGCCCGCCGCGCCCGTCACCGCCACGCGAAGTACACTCATGGTAGCTCTCGGTTTTCAGCTAATCGACTTGCAGTGAGGAGCCGCTAGCTCACGGCTCCCCGCCATTCAACGGCCGCCTCTCGACCGTCGGCCCGCGAAATCATAACTTAAATCGTATTCAACATGAGGGAATTCGGCTATCGGGTCCGACGGGCCAGTGCTGCTCCGGAGCGCGGCCGACAGCCGAATGCCGATTGCGAGGAGTGCTTCCGATGGCTGTGAAAGTTGGCATCAATGGTTTCGGCCGCATCGGCCGACTCGTCTTCCGCGCCCTGGTCGAGCAGGGCTTGCTCGGCAAATCCCTCGACGTGGTCGCCGTCAACGACCTCGTCCCGGCCGATAATCTCGCTTATCTGGTCAAATACGATTCGATCCAGGGCCGGTTCCAGGGCGACGTCCACGGCGAGAAATCGAGCGCCAGCGCGGCGGAAGACGACACGCTGGTGGTCAATGGCCACAAGATCAAGTGCCTGGCGGTCAAGGAAGGGCCGGCAGCGCTCCCGTGGAAGCAGCTCGGCGTCGAGTACGTCATCGAATCCACCGGCCTGTTCACCGACGCGGAGAAGGCGAAAGGCCACATCGCGGCCGGCGCGCGCAAAGTCATCATCTCGGCCCCCGCGAAGGGCGAGGACATCACCGTGGTCATGGGCGTCAATCACGAGACATATGACGGCGGCAAGCATCATATCGTCTCGAACGCGAGCTGCACCACGAACTGCCTGGCGCCGCTGGTCCACGTGCTGCTCAAGGAAGGCTTCGGCATCGAGGAAGGGCTGATGACCACGGTCCACAGCTACACCGCCACGCAGAAGACCAACGACGGCCCGTCGAAGAAGGACTGGAAGGGCGGCCGGGCAGCGGCGATCAACATCATCCCGTCGGGCACCGGCGCTGCGAAAGCCGTCGGCCTGGTCTGCCCGGAAGTGAAGGGCAAGCTCACGGGTATGTCCTTCCGGGTGCCGACCGCGACGGTGTCCGTGGTCGATCTGAACGTGCGGACCACGAAGAAGACCAACCTCAAGGAAATCTGCGCGGCCATGAAGAAGGCCAGCGAGACGTACCTGAAGGGCATCCTGAATTACACCGAGGACGAGGTCGTCTCCAGCGACTTCATCCACGACCCGGCTTCGAGCATCTTCGACGGCGACGCCACCCTGAAGAACCCGGAGATCAGCGACCAGTTCTTCAAGCTGGTGTCCTGGTACGACAACGAATGGGGCTACTCCAACCGGACGGTCGATCTGCTGAAGTACATGATTGGCAAGGATAAGTAAGATCGTTTAGCCGCGAGCCGGAGGCGAGCGCTGGGACCAGCGCTCGCC
>JAGVLI010000452.1 GCA_020054355.1 Planctomycetales bacterium
CATCCTGCTCGCCGACGACGAGCCGATGATCCGCAAATTAGGCAAGACGATCCTGGAGCGCTATGGCTACCATGTGCTGCTGGCGGAAGACGGCCTGGAGGCCGTGCAGCTGTACGAACGGGAAAGGGAACGGATCGGCCTGGTGCTGCTGGACTTGACGATGCCGCGCCTCTCCGGGCACGATGCCTTGCAGCACCTGTTGCAGCTGGACCCGCTGGTCCGCGTGGTCTTCGCCAGCGGCTACTCGGCGGAACATCTGGACCAGAGCTATCACAAGCGGGTGATGGGCTTCATCAACAAGCCGTTCCGCCCGGAGCAGCTGGCGCAGGTGGTGCGGGAAGTCCTGGATCAGCCCGGCTGAGAGTGAGCGGGCCATTCGTAGGGTCCGCTGTGCGGACCACGGCATGACGGGAATTGGAATGATTCAAGGTCCGCACAGCTCGTAGGGTCCGCTGTGCGGACCACGGCATGACGGGAATGGCAAGGGTTGAAGGTCCGCACAGCGGACCCTACAAGAATTGGACGAGGTTTCGTAGGGTGCGCCGTGCGGACCACGGAATAACGGGAATTTTAATGATCGAAGGTCCGCACAGCGGACCCTGCAAGCATTGGACGATGTGCCGCCAGAGGTGTCAGCCATGATTATCGACGTGAAGTGCCCGTGCGGCAAGAAGTTCATCGCCAACGAAGACCTGGCCGGCCAGACCATTACCTGCATCCGCTGTAACCGAGAGCTGGTCGTGCCCGCGCCGGCCGCCCCGCGCCAACCCGCGGATGGAGCGGCAGCCGTCCCGGAGTCGGCGGACGAAACGACATCGGTGGTGGCGTCGGCCCGCGATTCCATGTACTGGTTCTTTCTGCTCTTCTTCATTCCGCTGCTGGTCCTGCTCGCGGAACCGAATCCGCCCAGCATCAAGAAGCGCATCGAGCGCAGCGTGTCGCCCGAGCAATGGCCGGCCCTGGAGAAGAAGATCGATTCCCGGCGATACACCCTGGATCAGATCATCAACGAGTTGCCCAACAAGCGGGTCAAAGGCTCGTTTCTGCCGCGCAGCACGTCCTGGCACTGGGCGTTCGCCGCCGTGGGCGCTGTCGTCTTCTGGAGTCTGGTCGTTTCCTGTTTCCCGCCCGGCGTCACCGAGCCGCGCTATCTCGTGTACGTCGGCGTGGCCACGGGCACGGTCGGCATCTGCCTGTTCCTCACCGCGCATCTGCTGCCGTTTCTGGCCATCTTCGTGCAGATGTGCATGGTTCGGGCGGAAGATCCCGACAGCGACTTCCTGGTGGTCTTCGCTGGCTTCACCTTCGGCGTCGGCATGCTTGAGGAAGCCTGCAAGCTGCTGCCCGTGATCTGGTACTACTATCGCCACCATACCATCACCTGGCGGCTGGCCTGCCTGTGGGGCCTGGCTTCCGGCGCCGGCTTCGGCATTTCCGAGGGCATCGTCTATTCCGAGCAGTTCTACAACGGCGTCGAGACCGCTCCGATCTACATCGTGCGCTTCGCCTCCTGCGTCGCGCTGCATGCCATCTGGACCGGCTCGGCGGGCATCGCCCTGGCCAGCAACCAGGAACTCTGGCAGGAATGGCTGCGCGGCCACTATCAGGGCGACCTCTACAAGGTGGGACACGAAGCCCGCATCGAGAGCAAGGAGACGGCGGCCGTGCAGTACACGCTGCTGGCGATGGCGGTGCTGCGCGTGATCGCCGTGCCCATGTTCCTGCACGGCCTGTACGATGCCGCCCTGACCCGCGAGTTGCACTTCCTGGCCCTGCTCACGGCCGGCCTCAGCTTCGCCTGGCTGGCCTGGCAGATCGAAAGCTGCCGCAGGCTGGAACGGCCGAAGGCGGAACTGGAGCAGGAAGCGGCGTGACGGCGAATCACTGTCCTTCGGGCGCGGCGGGATTCTCGTCCGTCCCGTCGGTCTTCGGTGGCTCGACTGGATCGATTTCCAGCTCGATCAGCGGAACGAGCCGCAGCAGCGGCCTGGAGCTGGCAAGCTGACGAATCACCTCAAGCGGCGGATTTGGCAGCGTGATTGCCTTCGGCTCCACCATTTCTTCTGGTCCATGCACCCAGCCATTTCGAATAAACATTGCAAGTACCCCAATCGAGGATCAAAGCCGACCGTTGGTCGATCTGCGCCAGACAAATAAGCGCCGTTCGCGCAAGAGTTGTCCAGCCGCCAGCAATTGCAGGAGGTACTCTCCCGCTTCCGGAAACACCACATTGTCCTGATAGAAGGCGTGTTCCGAGGCAGCGGCTTGATCGGAAAAACGCATGACGGCGTTGCTCTCGAAGATAGCTGGCCGACTTTGGCCTGCGTCGACAAGTCGCAACGTCATCGGTATTTTTCCACGGCCGTCCGTGAATGCCATGTAAACCAGGAGCGCCGGTTGCCGCCAAGGAAACACGGGGGCAATGATGGAGGAATAGGTGCCCATGATGGAGAATTTGCCGTTCGCCAGGTCGTGGTAAATGTCGTCCGCGAACAGCAGGGCAATCACATCAGGCAATCGAATCGTCGCCATCGGTCACTCCGGCGCAATCACCTTCTCCATCCGCTCAGGATACCGCGGAATTCTCCCGCAGGGAAGACGCAACGCGAGTCATCTCACCTCAATCGGTGTTCATCCCAGCACGAAAGGTCCAGGCGCGAAGACGGCCAGCCTGCCGTAATCCGCTGGCAATCTCCGTCCACCTGGGTTACGCTATTCATCCATAAGTCCTGCCATCCGCCCGCCATCCTGCCGGGGAGGAAATCATGAAGTCCGGTCCCACCAGCTGGCAGCATCCGGTCCTGGATCGCCGGTCGGTCTTGCAGGCGGGCGCTATCGGCCTGCTCGGCCTGGGCATGAATCACGTCACTGCCTTGCAGTCGTTGGCCGCCGACGAGCGCGGCAAGAAGAGCAAGGCGCGCACGGTCATCTACATCTTCCTGTCCGGCGGTTTGTCGCAACTGGATAGCTTCGATCTCAAGCCCGACGCCCCGGCTGAGTTTCGCGGCGAGTTCAAGCCGGCCGCCACGCGAACGCCCGGCATCCAGATTTGCGAACACCTGCCTCTGCTGGCCCAGCGCAGCCAGCACTGGTCGCTGGTCCGTTCGCTGACACATCCTTCGAACGCCCACTCCGAAGGGCATCAGATGATGCTCAGCGGCCGAACCGAGTTACCGCCAGGCTTCAGCCCGAACATGCCCCGGCCGTCCGACTGGCCGTCGATCGCTTCCATCGTCAGCGCCGCCACCAAGCCGCGCCACAATCTGCCGCCCGCCGCCGTGCTGCCCGAAAAGCTCGTCCACAATTCCGGGCGTGTCATCCCCGGCCAGTTCGCCGGCATGATGGGCAGCCGCCGCGAACCCTGGTTCATCGACGCCTCGCCCTTCGACGGCAAGGCTTACGGCGCGTATCCCGAATACGAGTTCGACCATCAGGAACGCCCGCGCGACGTCAAGCGCAAGGCATTCGTCCTGCCGAACCTGTCGTTGCCCGAAGACGTGGCCGCCAACCGCTTGAGCGACCGGCTCGCCATCCTCAAGCACATCGGCCGGCAGCAAAACAGTCTCGACCGCCTGGCACAATTCGAGAGCTTCGACCGGCATCATCAAGGCGCGATTTCACTGCTGACGGATGCCCGCGTCCGGCAAGCGTTCGACGTGATGCATGCCGATGCCAAGGTCCTCGACCGCTACGGCCGTAATTCCTTCGGCTGGTCGCTGCTGATGGCCCGCCGTCTGGTGGAAGCCGGCGTCAACCTGGTGCAAGTGAACCTGGGCAACAACGAAACCTGGGACACGCACGGCAACGCCTTCCCGCATCTGAAAGACAAGCTGTTTCCGCCGACCGACAAGGCGCTGTCGGCCTTGCTCGACGATCTGCACGAGAGCGGCATGCTGGAAAACACGCTGATCGTCATGGGCGGCGAGTTCGGCCGGACGCCGAAGATTTCCGGCCTGGACCAGTTCTACAAGCTGCCGGGCCGCGATCACTGGGGCGCGGTGCAGACCGTCTTCCTGGCGGGCGGCGGCATCAAGGGCGGCACGGTCGTCGGCACGACCGACAAGATCGGCGGCTATCCCGCCGACAACCCGCAGACGCCCGAGAACCTGGCCGCCACCATCTATCAATCGCTGGGCATTCCCAAGACCGCCATGTGGCAAGACGCCCAGGACCGACCGCACCACATCTACTGGGGCGAGCCGATTGCCGGCTTGTCCTGAGCCGAGACACTGCACCGATCACGGGGTTTCTTCTCTCGATTGCCGAGCGAAGAAACCCCTTTCTTTTCGGGAGACGTCATGCGCACCTGGAGTCTGCTACTCGCAGTCTGCTTTAGCTTGGGGCTGGTCGCCCCCGGCCAGGCCCAGCAGCCAGTGGTCAAGCTGGCCGATTACTTCCCGCCGCCCGAATCCAAGGGCGGTTGGCGGACGTTGCTGCCCAAGAGCGGCCCGCCCGACGCCAAGCAGAAGGACGAAATCCGCACCGTCGCGGGGGTTGATTACGACAAGCTGCTGGCCGCCTGGGAACACAATCTCACGGGCGAAGGCGCTACCGGCCTGCTCGTCATCCGCAAGGGTCAGGTGGTCGGCGAATGGTACAAGGACTGCGACCGAGACAAGACCTTCAACATCTATTCCAGCTCCAAGGCCTACACCAGTCTGGCTTTTGGGCTGATTCTCGCGGATTTCGGCAACATGCTGCCCGGCGGCAAGAAGCTGACCCTCGATACCAAAGTGTGCAATCAGGAATGGCTGCCCGAAGCGCTGCCGTTGTCCGACCCGAAAAAGGCCGACATCACGGTGCGCAACCTGCTGAACATGGCATCCGGCCTCGGCGCCGAGGCGATGCCGATGGAAGCGCCCTTCGAGACGGCGCTGGGCAAAACCGAAGGCTCGCCGTTCGCCAAGCTCAAGGGCGATCCGGGCACGCTCTACAACTACAGCAACGCCGGCGTGGCGCATCTGGTGCTGGTCTTCCAGCGGGCAGCGGGCAAGGACTTGTTCCCCTTCATGAAGGAAAAGGTGCTGGACCCGGTCGGCATGGAGAAGATCACCTGGACGCCGCTCGGCGGCAACGGCAAGATCGGCCCGTACAGTCAAGGCTATAGCGGCATCCTCACCACTCCCCGCGAACACGCCCGCTTCTGCTACCTGGCGCTGCACAAGGGCCAGTGGGCCGGCAAGCGCATCGCTCCGGAGAAGTACTATGATTTCGCCTGGGAAGGCCAGAAGATCAAGCCGGAATATGGCGCGCAATGGTGGGTGCAGCCGCGCCACAAGGACGCCCCGAAGGACCTGGTGCAGACCGCCGGGGCGCGCAACAACCACGGCTATGCGGTGCCGAGCCTCGACCTAGTCTTCGTCCGCGTCGGCGACGGCAACAAGTATCCCAAGGACTTCGAGCAGGAACTGGTCAAGAAGGTGCTGGCGGCGGTCGTGAAGTGATGCCGCTCGCGGCTTTGAGCGAACGGAAACCATGAAACGTAGGTCAGGCTTTCCAGCCTGACTGTCAGGCTGGAAAGCCTGACCTACATCATTGCTTCCGAACGCTCTTAGCGGATGTTCTGGGCGCGCCGGGCGCGGTATGCTAGCCTCTGGGCTGGCGGATCGCGCCCGTCGTGTTCTCTCCCGGCGCTCCGCGGCCCACCCTCGGCTGGCAGCCATGAAACCACGGCCCGACACCAATGGCAGCGGCGCTGGTTCGCTGCATTCCACGGCGACTTCGCCCAGCTTGCTGGAGCGGGTGCGGGGCGACGATGCCGCCGCCTGGGACCGCCTGGTTAAGCTCTACGCGCCGCTGGTGTTCGTCTGGTGCCGTCGCTGGGAGTTGCAGGAGCAGGACACCGCCGACGTGTTTCAGGAAGTCTTCCTGGCGGTGGCCACGCACATCACGGCGTTTCGCAAGGACGGCCAGGGCGGCACCTTTCGCGGCTGGCTGCGGACGATCACGCGCAACAAGGTCCTCGATCATTTCCGCCGCCAGGGCAAGCAGCCGGGAGCGGCCGGCGGTTCCGAGGCCAACTTTCAGCTGACCCAGCTGCCGGCTCCTGAAGCGAGCGAGGAAGCCAGCGTCGCCGAGAGCCGCGCGGAGCAGGGGCTGTTTCATCGCGGGCTGGAATTGATCAAACGCGAGTTCGAGGAACGCACCTGGCAGGCGTTCTGGCGGACCACCGTTGAAGGCCGACCGCCCAAGGACGTGGCTGACGAACTGGGGATGAGTCCGGGCGCGGTGCGCGTAGCCAAGTTTCGCGTGCTGCACCGCCTGCGCGAGGAACTCGGCGACTTGCTGGATTAGCGCGGTTTGTGCACCAATGAATGAACGAAAGCAGCGCTGGGTGAGCGCAACCTGCTGGCGGATTTGCACGGCCAAGCCGCAATGCAGCGCCAACGTCCGCGCGAACTGCTGGAGCACGCGGATGCCCGATGTGTCCGCACGCCGAATCCAGTCGTCCAGCACGCGCCGGGCCGTGGCTTGGTCTTCCTGCTCCCGGCTTTGGCGGAGGTCTTCCTTCAGGTAGTAGGCGGTGACGGTTGTTCGCGGACGGCCTGGATAGAGGCCGGCGACCTGTCGGCGGCCGCAGCTGCGCGCCCGCGCCCGGCGCAGGCA
>JAGVLI010000762.1 GCA_020054355.1 Planctomycetales bacterium
GCGGCCGATCCGCAGGCGGCGTTGCTGTTGCAGCAGCGCGGCCTGACCGGCGCGCTGCTCGAAGTGGAGATTCCCGACCAGCCGCTGGCAGTGGCCCAGCGCTTCGAGATGGGGTGAAATTCTTCCATGCCGTACACGCTTCTCGAAAGAAAGAATAGCTGATAGCAATCAGCTATCAGCTATCAGCTAACAAATGTGGTGCTCGGAGCAGACGGCCTGTGCCGCAGCGCTCACCATCAGGCCGAGGACGATGAATCCGCGACAGGAACCGCTCGCCGTCCCGAACGAAGATAGAATAGAGGCCGCCCGTGGCGCGGACAGGGAACCCGGAGCGCAGCCAATGCCCGAGGTCATAGAATCGGAAACCCAGCTGGTGTTCGTCGAGCGCATGGCACCCGCATTCCGCGTGGCCGTGTTCGTCATCGGCTTCTTTCCGCTGATCGCGCCCTACGAACTGCTCATCAAGTCCAACTGGCAGGGCTTCAGCCTGATCATAATTCTCCCCATCATCATTTCGCTCGGCGCAACTTTCATCGGGCTGACCTTCATGGCGGTTGGCTTGCTGGGCCTGAATCGTGCGCTGCGCTTCGATGCGGCCTCGAAGACGGCTCTCTACATTTACGAAACAGCCATCACGCCTCTGCGTCGGCGGCAGTACGACTTCGCCGAAGTGGCAGGGGTCGATATTCACGTGCATACCTGGGATTCCGGCCCGGACACTTACGGGCTGCGTGTCACGTTCGCGGACGGGCGAAAAGTCGAAGTGGGGAGCTTCACCGACAAGGCTGAGGCGGACAAGTATCTGCAGCGGATTCAAGAAATGAGGCGAGCGTCGGGGCGTCAGCCCGACGTGTGTGACGCTGCTTACGCGTGGGCTGACGCCTCGACGCTCGCCTGCGGAGTTCGGCCATGCCAGTCGAGAGCATCTATCTGGTCAGCGAGAAGATCACACCCGTTGCCACGCGCGACGTCGACCGCCTGGAAAAAGCCATCGGCAGCCTGCCGCACGGCTACCGGGAGTTCATGGCGCGCTGCGGCGGGGCCGGCGAGTTGTGCGATGAAATCCGGGTCTACCCACCGAAGGCGATTCTCGCTGAGGTCGCAGCGGCGCGCACCTGGTTGACCAGCGAGACCTTTCCGGAAAGGCTCGACAGTTGCCTGGAACCGGAAGACTGGCGGAATGTCTGGCTCGTCGGCAGCAGCGTCGATGGCGACCGCTTCCTTTATTTCCCTCAGCATCCCGGCATGCTGTTCAACGTCTGGCGGAGTGCGGACAAGATCTCCGAACACCCCCAGGCTTACCGGAATGCCAGCCGGCTGACCCAGGGTGGCATGGTCCGCCATCCGTTCCCGTATTTCGACCCGGAAGGCAAGCACCGCGCCGGCCACTCGTTCGATTACAAACCGCTGAGCTACTCCTTTCCCACGCGGTTGAGCACCAGCCAGCTGGCCAAGCGGGCCGCGGCCTACTGGAAGCGCGATCAACCCAAGTGCGTGCGGATGCCGAAGGAGGGTTACGGCGACGCCGTCTACCTCTTCGTCCAGCGCATCGGCGGCTTATTCACCTTCACGCGCGACGAACAGAATTTTCCGGGTGAAGCCTGCATCGCCGCCCAATACGACAAGGGCTTTGCCAAGGAAGTCAAAGCCTTCGAGCGGGAGTTCCGTGCGCAAGCAGTGGTCTGAGCCGCAACTCCGTGCATTGCTCGTAACGGAACGCCAGTCTGTGTAAAATTAGGATGAACTCTTGCAGACAGGTGCATCGCGACGGAGGAAATGCCATCCGCAGGGGCGCACATTTACGGCTTCGGCGACCCGGAGGCGGCAGGTGGGCTGGTCCGCAGCTACACCTACACGACCGGCAGCTCTACATCTGCTACGTCGGCAACTTCGACGGCGGCCGCTGCGACGATCCTCGCCGGATTCCCCAGAAGTTCCGCGGTTCGCCCGAACGGCTACGGGCCGCGACCGCCGAAGTCCTGGCAGGCAGGGAAGCGACCCTTCCTTGTGTCGTCAACGACGCGCAGAACCACCCCACGGTGCAATTGAACGGCCAAATTTCGTGTCCGATGACCATCCATAACGCCTTCGGCGGAAAATGCGGACTCTCGGTCACGCCCATTTGAATCTTCCAGGCAGACTGCCGCGCAACGTTACGCTGCCGGTCGCAGTCACCGTTCTCACAGCATCAACGACAAATCCAGCTTCGCCGTCTGGCCGGCTTCGACTTTCACGGTCGTGTCGGCCTTGCGCTTGTTCACTTCCTTGATCGAAAAGACCCGATACGTCCCCGGTTTCAGGTTGGGGAATTCGTAGTTGCCGTCGCTGTCGGACATCGTGCGGCTAATCTCCTTGTCCTTCTCGTCCAGCAGGATCACGGGCAGCTTCGCTTGCGGACGCAGCCCTTCCAGCACCTGGCCGGCGATCTTGCCCGGCTCCGGCGGCGGGTCCTTGTCGGTCAGGTCGATGTTCACCGTGGCGAAGCCGCTGAGGCCCGCTTCGCTCTTGAACTCCACGCTGAAATCGGTCGGACCTTTGTTCTCACCAGCCAACGGCAGCGTCGCCGTCCAGAAGGCCCCGGACGGATCGGGTTCGGCCTTGAAGGTCATGGTCTTGGGCGGCAGCCTGCCGTTCATCGGCTGGCCGACGAAGAAATTCACCTCCTTGATGCCCGAAACCGGCGGCTGGGCGAAGGCTTTGAGCGTGAGCGGGGCGTCCTTGCGCGCCGCCTTCGGCGCGCTGAGGATTTGTACCTTGTCGGGCGGGGTGTCGTCGAGGATCACGGTCAGCTGGGCGGTGCGCAGGGTGCGGCCGTCGCCGTCGATCAGCCGGGCCTGCAAGGTGCGCGGCCCCTTGATCTTCAGCGTGTCCAGCTTCACGTTCCAGTCCTGGATCGAGGCGTCGAACTCCAGCGCGCCGCTCTTGGTCAGCGGGTAGAAGCCGATGCGCGTCTGCCGGCCGGAAGGGAACTTCATCGACGAATCGATCTCGAAGCCGCCCTTGGTTGGGTGGCCGATGGCCAGCTCCACGGTGGCGTTGCCTGGCGCGTTGTCCACTTCGATTTGCACCGGCAGCGTGGCGCCGGTGATGCCGAAGCGCGGCGCATTGACGCGGATCGCCGGCTGCGTGTCCTCGCGCGGCGTGGTCGGCTCGCCGCCGCGCGCGTAGGTCACGCGGTAGATGATGGCGCGGGTCGCGTTGTCGATGGTCAGGTAGCAGTAGCCCTGCTCGTCGGCGCCGTCCAGGAGCTGCAGGTTGTCGGCATAGAGCTTCAGTTCCTCGCCGCCGATGGGCACCTCGCCCTTGAAGTTGCCATCTTTCACGCCCAGGAAGCCGGGAATGCGGTCGGCGGGCAGCACTAGCTCGGCGTAGCAGGGCGGGCCGGAGGTGAGCGGGCTGACCAGGCCGACGGACAGACGGTTCTTGGCACTGATGCCGCCGCGTTCCTTCGGCGGCGTGAACAGGATGTTCGTGACCGTGACGTACTCGCGCGGCGAAGCCAGGCCCACCGGAATGAACTTGCGTTCCAGCACTTGACTGCGGTTGGCGGCGTCGAGCAAACGGACTTCGAGCGGCCCGTCCAGGCGCGGCAGTTCCAACGGCGTTTCTGGGGCCGCAGCCGCTCCAGCCGCTGGCGGCTTCGCAGGAGCTGCTGGCGCGCCTACCGGTTGAGGGAAGATCACGCGCAGCGTCTCGTTGACGCCGACCGCGATCTTGCCTTCCGCGCTGTCGATGACGCTGTCGTTCGACAGCAGCTGCACGATCAAGCTGCGCGGCCTGGTCGTGGGATTGCGCACGTAAAGGTAGTACGACTGAATCGGCTTGATCGGCCGCAAGCGCAACTCGCCCAGCGGCGCGGTCGGCTGCTTGGGGTTGGCGCTGAGCAGGATTTCCAGCCGGTCCGTCACCGATTGCAAGGAGACCGGCACCAGCCGATGGTAGGTCCGGCCATTCAAGGATACCTCCACCAGGAACCCGGCGGGCGGCGGCACGCCCGAACGCGCCGCGCCCGGCTTGACTTCGATCCGGAACGGCACGCTGATGGTTGCGTTGAACGGCAGGCCGAGCGGAATGTCCTGCGTGCCCGAGTCGGCCTCCTTTAGTTCGGGAGTGACGCGCAGCCAGGCGTCGTCGGCGGTGAGGACGCGCAGCACGGCATTGGTCTTGGCGGAAGGCGGCGCGAACAGC
>JAGVLI010000940.1 GCA_020054355.1 Planctomycetales bacterium
CTGCCGCCACTGGCTGTGGACCTTTCTCGCTCATGAGGCAGTCGAGCCGACGAACAACGCCAGCGAGCGGGCGCTGCGGCGCGCGGTGATTTGGCGCTAGTCGTCCTTTGGCACCCAGAGTCCCGGCGGCAGCCGCTTCGTCGAGACGATGTTGACCGCGATCGAAAGCTGCCGGCAACAACAGCGCAATGTCTTCGCGTATGTGACGGCAGCGGTTCAGGCCCATTTTGCTCACCAGCCCACGACTTCATTGCTTCCCGAGGCGTGACCGCTTACCCAAAAAGCCACCCCAGGGTGTGAACGATTACACTTCGCTGACCTTCAGAAGTGCTTTTAGTGGGTGCAGGAGCGGACTGCATTGGAGTCCCCAAACGTTTGCGCCAGTGCGAGCGCGCCGGTGGCTGGGGACGGCGTTTACGGGCATTCTTCGAGCGTACTAAACGCTCGTGACTTTGTGCAAGTAAAGTTGTTAAATAGCTCCTACTTGCGCCTACTGGCCCCCAAGGGCTTTGTTTGGCGTTTAGGGCAGGCACTCTGTCTGGCCAGCAGGGTGCCTGCTTGCGTTTCCGGAACCACCGCGTTGATTCGAGACCATCCACGATGCTGCCTTATCGGATGCTGCTGGGGGCCATCGGCGTGCTGTTGCTGCCGGGCGTGGCCTGGGCCGACGGAGAGGGACTGCACTTGCCAGTCTGGACGGCGCTGCCGTTCGTCGTCTTCCTGCTGACCATCGCCCTCATGCCCTTGCTGGCCCCGCATCTCTGGCACACCAACCGCAACCGCGCCTTGATTACCGCGCCGTTCGCCTTGCTGATCGTCGGCTACCTGGTCTGGATCAACCAGGCCACGGCCGGCCGCAGCGTGGCCGAGTTGGAGCATCGCCTGAAGGAATACGGCTCGTTCATCATCCTGCTGACAGCGCTGTACGTCGTCTCCGGCGGCATCGTGCTCGGCGGCCGTTTTCGCCCCACGCCGTTCACCAATGCCAGCTTCCTGGCCGTGGGGTCGCTGCTGGCAAACCTGATCGGCACCACCGGAGCGAGCATGCTGCTGATCCGGCCAATCCTGCAGATCAACAAGCCGCGCCAGCACACCAGCCATCTGCCGATCTTTTTCATCTTCCTGGTCAGCAACCTGGGCGGCGTGCTGACGCCGCTGGGCGATCCGCCGCTGTTCCTCGGTTTCCTGCAAGGAGTGCCCTTCGAGTGGACGTTGCGGCTGTGGCCCGAATGGCTGCTGGCCAACGGCTTGGTGCTGGCTGTCTTCCTGGTCTGGGACCTGCTGGCCTGGCGCCGCGAGGAGGTTCCTCCGGGGGCTGACGCCCCCGGCTCGCCGGCCCTTGTGCAAGGGTGGGTCAACCTGCCGTTGCTCTGTGCCATCTTGCTGCTGGTGCTGTATCAGTCGCCGCACATTGCCAGGATGACTGCCGACTGGCTGGCTCGGTTCTTCGCCTGCCCCGACCTGACGCTGCTCTGGCCGGCGGCGGAAATCGGCATGCTGGTCGTCGCCGGCCTGTCGCTCTTGCTGACGCCTGGCGGCCTGCGCGCGGTCAATGAGTTCAGCTGGGCGCCGATCGCCGAGGTGGCCATCCTGTTCCTCGGCATCTTCGTCACCATGACGCCGGTGCTGGCGATGCTGCACGTCCACGGGCCGGCGTTCGGCATCAGCGACCCCTGGCAATACTTCTGGATCACCGGCACGCTGTCGTCCTTCCTGGACAACGCGCCTACTTACTTGACGATCGGCACCCTGGCCGCCAGCCCCAACGACCTGGCCTGGCTGGCCCACAACCGGCCGGCGGTGCTGGAAGCCATCAGCTGCGGGGCGGTGTTCATGGGGGCCAACACCTACATCGGCAACGGGCCGAACTTCATGGTCAAGGCCATCGCCGACGAAGCCGGCTATCGGACGCCGTCGTTCTTCGGCTACCTGCTCTATTCGAGCCTGATTCTGCTGCCGATCTTCGGGGTCATCACCGTTTTGTTTTTCCGGTAGGGACCTGGCTCCGCAGCCCGTTATTCGGGGGCCGCCAAAGCGAACTCCACCGACTGCGGCCCCTGCACCTGTTCGGAGGCATCGAGCAGTTCGATGGAAACCAGTCGGCCCACCTTGTCGTAATCCAGGATCATGCCAGGCCGCGGTTCGTCACTCTCGGCGACCTTGCCGTCGCGCAGGATGATCGACAGCGTGTCGGTTTCCTTGTCGTAGATGATTTTCACGAGGGCCTCCAGTACTTGGCGATTTGGCTCGTCTGGTACGCAGTCACCACATGGTAGGCCACGGCGTCTTCCTTGACAATTACGCGCAGCAGCATGCGCCCAGCGGCACCGATCTTGGATTGATAGATGGACCGTCCCTTGATGGACGGCAGGACTTGGCCAGGGTCGCGGATGGTCGCAATCACGTCGGCGCGTTTGAGCCGCCGCCGGCCCATCTCGAAGCGTGCGTGCGAACTGATCCGAATCGGCTTGATCGGCATGGGCCATTTCCTTCCCGACTTCTCCAATCTCCTCGTCCGTCGGCCCGTACAGGTCGTGGATCCAGTCGAACGCGGCAAACTGTCCCGGGTGATAAGGGGTTGGGACCGACCTGAAAAACCAGTTTGTCGTCGGCTGCAATCCCTGACCAACGACCATCCGGGGCCGTGTGCCGCCGACGCCATCGCCCCGACATTGGACTGCCGGCGGACTACTGGTCGGGCGCTTACGGCACTGCCGGGTTGTTTACTGAAAGCCACTGCCCAGGCATGGAACCCAACGGGGCTTTTTTTGGTCAGGGACTTTGAGCCGAATCCAGCACCTCATTCCAGCACTGACGCTGAAAGGCGATCTCGGCGGTTCCTTGAATTGAACGCCGCTCAGCTGCCACGATCTGATCACCCGCAAGCCCCCTGGCTCGCCAGAGTTCTTTTTGGAAATCCGCATCCGCAACGGGCGCGTACGATGATGACATTACATTAACGACATATTTCTTGGGATAAGAGCTACGAAGCGCACCAAAGCACTCGTAAAGTGCAGTAAGCAATTTGACCCAGCCAGGAACTGAATATTCCCGCTGAGTGTCATCAGGAAATACCGAATCTAAAATAGCCAAGTATTTCGTTACCTCATCTTTTTGCGGCTGGGTACTCTCGAAGTGGGTCGCAACTTGAACCAGGTCATCGACAACCGAAAGCTGCCCGCGATCAATCTTGTTCGCCATATCAGGCCGCACCTTATCATAGGCGTGCGCTAGGCACCTAGCCGCCAATGTACGCAGCTGCTGAGAAGACAAGCGGCTAAGATCCTCGTCAAAGGTCGGAAACTCATCAAGCCAAAGCAACGACATCGCGCCGCCTCCAGTGGATTAGACCGCAATCTGAAGAACGGGGCAAAGGGTGCCTCGAGTCTTCATTTCGCTGCCTCGGCGCACAGGCTAGAACGCGCCCAGCCCGTCGTCAAGCGGAAACGAGTTGCGCCCTTTTCGCTCGCCCAATCTTTCTTTTTCCGATGGGGGTTGCCTCGCGGGGCGGTTTCGTCTAGGATAACCTTTAAGTATTTGGGCCTTGCCTAATCTTTTTGGTCGTGATGACCTTCGCAGCCATCCCACCATTTCCATTTCGCTCGTCCCATCTGGCTAGCTCAGCTCGCGGTTTTTCATGTGGCTGCACCAGCCCGCCTTTGGGTACTGGACGGCGGCGCATGTTCTTTTCAGGAGGCCCACCGTGGCCAAGAAGTTGTACGTCGGCAATCTCACTTACGAAATGACCAACGGCGATCTGGAGAAGCTGTTCCAGCCGCACGGCCAGGTCGAATCGGCCCAGGTCATCATGGACCGGGAGACCGGCCGCTCGAAGGGGTTCGGCTTCGTCGAAATGGGCTCGCAGCAAGAAGCCCAGGCGGCGATCGCGGCCCTCAACGGCAAGGACTCCAACGGCCGTGCCCTGACCGTCAACGAGGCCAAGCCGCGCGAAGAGCGCAGCGACCGGCCCAAGGGCGGCTTCGGCGGCGGCAAGCGCTACTAATGCGGCTCGCGCACGCCCTTCCCACCATTCGGGAAGGGCGTTCGCGCGCTCTGCTCCCAACACTCGCGCTGGCGAAGTCCGACTCTCTCACTTCTCGGAGTTTCCGCAATGGACAAAGCGCTCCGCGTTCAGCTGGCGACGATGGGCACCGAGGTCCGGGCCGCCGCCATCCCCGACGCCGGCAAGCAAGCCGCGCTCTGGTGCCTCGGGCAGCTGCCGCCCCTGTATGCCAAGTTCCGTCTCACCAGCGAAAGCCGGTACGTCGATGAGATTGCCCGCCTGGTCCAGGGAGTGCTGAAGGAGCTCGCCGACGACACCACGCCGTGCCCACCCGCTCGCAGACTCGCCGCCAGCATTCCCGTCCGCCTGCAGCGGCTTCACGAAAAGTTCGGCCTGCCCGGGCTGAACATCAAACTGCCCGGTGCTTCACCCCGTCGGGTCCGCACGCCGATGTGAGCGGGTGAAGCCAGAAAGGACGACTTATGCTTCCGAGGAAGACCCTCCCGCAGCGGGAGAAGGAATTGCAATCGTTGCTCGCCACCCCCGCAGGCAGGAAGGAACTGCAAGAACTCGAATCCCGCTATCACCTCGAAAACGGCGGGCACCGGCCCGCCGCCGCCTCGGTCATCACTTACATCCTGGTCCACGAACGGAACAAGGGCTTGATTGGCGGCTGAGCAGCCAGTGTGCGCCAGTTCGTTTTTCCGCAGCTGAAAGGAGTCTGTCGTGGACGACCTCGACCGCTTGGCCGAAGCGACCCGGACCGTGAACGCACGGATCGGCCTGTTGATACACGCCGTCGTCTTCGTGCTCGTCAATGCCTTGCTGATTGCCATCAACCTGGCGACTTCCGCCGGCTATCACTGGTTCTGGTGGCCCCTGGCCGGCTGGGGCGCGGGGCTGATCTTCCATGCCGTCCTCTTCCTCGTTTCATCTCAGGGACGCGACCTCAGACGCCGGATGATCGAACGAGAGATGCAGGCCAGGAATTCGGGCCGATAGGCAATGTCAAGCAACCTCTGGCCCGTGGGTCAGGTTTCCAACCTGACGAACTGTATGGCCTGTCAGGTTGGAAACCTGACCCACGGGGAATCGGTCCCGCGACACAGTCTCACTTGCCGGCGCGGGCCAATTTGAACAGCTCCGAGGTCATCTTCATGATGTAGAGATCGTCGTGCTTGGGATCGTACTCGATCCAGGTCAGGGTCGAGATGCCCTTCAATTCCTTGGGCGGCGCGATCGGCTTGGACCAGCTGGCCCCGCCATCGGTGCTTTCGACGACGCCCGCGCCGGTCAGCACGAACAGCTGCTTGGCGTCCTTGCCGAAGATCGGGCCGTAACGGCCGTCCTTCAGATCGCCGAGCTTCTTCCAGGTCTCACCCTTGTCGGCCGTGCTGATGAGCGCGCCGTCCACCAGCCAGTAGAGCACGCCGTCGCGGAATTTCGGCAGCGCCTTGCCGGCGATGTAACCGTCGGCCACCGGCTTGAAGGTCTTGGCGCCGTCCACGGTGCGCAGGATGCCCGGCTTGGCGACGTCCTTGCTCTTGGCCTGGGAGACGACCGCCGTCTTCCCGTCGAAGACCCAGGCCGGCCCATAGCCCTTGCCCACTTCGTCGAAGCTCTGACCGCCGTCGTGCGAGACCAGCAGCAGGTCGGCGGCTTCGTGCTTCAGCGCCAGCACGAACTTGTGGTCCGGATCGGTCCAGTCGAGGGCGAACCAATCGACATGGCCGGACTTCCCGTTCATCATTTTCCAGTTAGCGCCCTCGTCGGTGCTGTAGGAAATGGGCGCGCCGTAGACCAGCGCCGTGACGATCTTCTTGCTCTGGCCGGTCGGGTCCATCAGCAGGCAGCCGGGCGTTTCCGTGCGCCCTTTCAGGCCCTTGTCGCTCAGCCGTTTGAAGGTCTTGCAACGGTCGGTCGAGGAGTAGAGGCCCTTGTCGCTAAGGTTGAGGTAGACCGTGCCGGACTGATGATCGACCAGCATGCCGCACAGGCCGCCGTAGCCGGGCTTTTCGGTTTTCAAGAGTTCGGCGGTCACGGTTTCCCAGTCGCCGTCAGCGGCGACCGCGACGGAGAGGAAACCGCCGCAGGCCAGCAGGGCGGCGAAGCGGATCAACGATGGCTTGAGCGCGAACATGGCAGGCTCCTTGGGGTGAAGAAACATGGAAAGTAGCCCGCCGCTCCGCGGCGGAACGAGCGGCGCAGCCGCGA
>JAGVLI010000063.1 GCA_020054355.1 Planctomycetales bacterium
ATCGGTCCCCAGCCGAACTTGACGGCGCGGAAGCCCTTGTCGGCCAGGCCGCGGCCAATCTTCTCGGTTTCCGCCGGGGTATCGCCGAAGAGGATGGAAGCGTAGGCGCGGAATTTCTTGCGGAAACCGCCGCCCAGGAGCTGATAGACCGGCCGGCCCACCGCTTTGCCGACGATGTCCCACAAGGCGATCTCGACACCGCTCATCGCCTGGATGGCAGCGCCCTGCCGGCCGTAGAAGATCGAGCCTTCGTACATGCGGTGGATCAGGCGATCGATCTCGAACGGGTCTTGGCCCAGCACGCATTCGCCCAGGCCGCGCGCGATCTTGTGCGACAGGGGCGCGTCGACGATCGCCTTGGCCACCAGCGACGACGAATCGACCTCGCCCACGCCGGTGATGCCGGCGTCGGTCTGAACCTTGACGATCAAGGTTTCCTGGGTGCCGTCGGCGCGCTCGTTGATGGCGGGCAGACGGAGAAAGATGGCTTCGACTTTGGTGATTTTCATGGTGCTAAACCGCCAGCGGTGATGTCAATCGTCCTCGCCGCGCACGCCTTCGATGGGCACGACCGTCTTCTCGTCGTCCTCGATGAGCACGACCGCCTTGTGCTTCGGGGCGAAGGTCTGGTCGTACTCGCCGGAGGCGACCAGCATGGTCAGCTGGCCGTAATACTCGATGGCGGCGTGCAGGTCGTCGAAGAAGGTGTCCTCGT
This sequence comes from Planctomycetales bacterium, assembly GCA_020054355.1. Lineage (GTDB taxonomy): Bacteria > Planctomycetota > Planctomycetia > Gemmatales > Gemmataceae > JAGVLI01. The sequence goes on from JAGVLI010000063.1 coordinate 716, forward strand.
CCTCCGACTGCGGCTCGCGGCCGATGCGCTTCCAGTCCACCGACTGGTGCAGGTCGGGCGCGCGGCTCATGGCCAGGTAAAAGCAGGCGCCGGCCAGCGCCAGGATTTCATCGACGTCCTTCACTTCCGAAAGCGGATAGCCTTCCGTGAGCTGCTTGAGCCAGCGTTCGGCCTTGGCTTTGTCGAAATTGATGGAAATGGCCATACCCGGCGCCTCCGCTCGGTTGGGTGACTCCGTGGGACCGCTGGGGAAGCGCGGCCGACAGATCACGGCTGCTGGGGTTCGGTGCTTTGTCTGCTCGAAGTGTAAGTGCCGGGCGCCGGCCCGTCAACGGCGGAGCGCAGCGCGGGTGCGAAACCGCAAGCGGTGGAGGGCGGCTCACTTGTAATATGGCGCCGCCGGCGCCGCCGAGCGCCGCCGGGGGCGATAGATCGGCTCTTCCTTCCAGTGGCGGGTGCGTTCGCGGTCCGAGACGCGCTTCTCGGCGTCGCCCACGAAATACCAGGCGACCAGCCAGAAGATCAGGGCCAGACCCAGGCAGGTGGCAATGAAAAAGGCGGTGAAGAAATCGCCGAAGGTGCCGACCGCGCGGGTCAGACCCAGGCTGTAGACCTTGTCGGTCATCAGCAGGAACAGGTAGATGATGAAGGCGATCAGCAGAATGACCGGCTGCGTGACGGCGTAGAGCACGAACATGCCGAGGTAGCCGAAGCCCAGCGCGCCCAGCATGCTGCGCCAGGAGCTGCGCGAGCGCACGGAAGCGAAGATGCCCGCCGCCCCTAGGTAGTACATGGCCAGGAAGGTCACGCCCAGCCAGAGTACGGTCCAGAACACCGACTGGAAGCCGCCCGCCAGCGACAGGGTGACGGCGGGCAGTGCGTAGGCGATCAGGTAGGGAATCGCCGCGCCCAGGATGCCCCAGAGCTTGCCGCGAATCAGCTGCTTGGTTTCGAGCGGCGTCAGCAGCAGCGCTTCCCAGGTCTGCTGTTCCCGCTCGCCGCTGACCGCTCCCGAGGTGCGAATGCCGACGATCAGGCTGGCCATCAGCATGGCGACGATGGACTGGATCAGGAACTTCGGCCCGGCATCGTCTTCATCTACCATGCGGCTCAGCGCGAGCAGGTCGAAGGAGCGCAGACTGGTCCAGACCGCAGCCTGGCTCACCCCCGCCTGCAAGCTCGACCAGAGCACGGCGCTGCACGAAATAATGGTCAAGAAGAAGACCAGCAGCAAGCCCAGCCAGGTCGGAATCCAGCGCAGCCAGGGAAAAGGCGCGATGCCTTCCACCTGGCGTTCCTTCCAGCGGATCGGCTCCTCGCCGACGGCGGCGCGACGGACAATGACGCCGTCGCCGGTCCGCTTGCCAGTGTTTTCCAGCTGGCGGATGTAGGCGCCCCGCAAGCGCCAGACGGCCAACCCCAGGCAGGGCAGGCCGATGCTGCTCCAGGCCAGCAGCGAGCCGAATAACCGTTGCCAGACGGCGCGGACGCTGCCGTTCTCCCAGGCAGGCTCCAGCACGTAGAGCGGATTGAAGTAGCGCAGCCCTTCGTTGAGCGTCACCAGGAAGGAGAGGAACGCGCCCGGCGCGGACCCGGTCGGCAATCGGCCGTTCAGGTAAGTGGCCAGCCAGGAACTGATGAACATCAGCAAGACGCCGCCGCCGAAGACGCCATACAGGCTGAGCACGGCGTCGCGCGTCTGCCGGCTCCAGACCGAAGCCAGCAGGCTGGCGGAGCCGAGGGCAAAGACCGGGGCGATCGTGACGGCGAAGACCGCGACCATGATCGGCGGATGCAGCCCGCCCCAGACGCCGATGAAGCAGAGGATCGGCAGCCCGGCGATGATGAGCAGGCCCACCTGGGCCATGCGGGCCAGCAGCTTGCCGATGATGATCTCGGCGGCCGTCAGGTGGGCCGTCAGCATGTACTGCAAGGTGCCGCGCGTCTTTTCATCGGTAATTGCCCCCGCGGTGAAGGCTGGGGTAATGAGCAGGATGATGATGAGCTGCTGCACCACGAACATCTCGACGAAGCCCGTGGCGAAATCGCTGGTGGCGTTGGGATCGAGGCCGACGCCGCCGAAGGCCATCCGGCCGGACCAGAGCTTGCTGCGGTAGATGAGGTAGCCGACCACCAGCTGCAGGACGAGCCAGCCGGCGTAGAGGTAGCGGAAGATCATCTGCCGGCCGCGCCGGCCGCCGAGCAGCATTTCCAGGTAGAGTACGGGTCCGACCATCAAAGGCTCCGTGCAGCTGGCTCCGCGGCAGTAACCGCCGGGCGGAGCGGGGCATAACCGCCGTCGGCAGGCAATCCTGCGTTGCTTATCCCGAATCCTATGCCACGGGCCGCGTCTTCGCAAGCCGGGGCGCTGGGCGTCGGCGCGCACGCTTGCCGACGCGGAGGACCATCATCCGGTTGTTCGTCGGCCGTTCCCGGAGATTTCAGCGCCGGATTGCTCGTGGGTTAGGATTCCGATCCTGACAGGCAGTGAAGTTTGTCAGGATCGGAATCCTAACCCACGAAGGCTTCGCTCCTGGGCGCTGCCTGGTCAGGCTCCCTTTTCGGGCCGATCTCACGGCCGGACTGACAATTGCACAGGAAGCAATCTCCATTGCGCAGAACGTAATCCTTGAATGCAGGCGAGCGCTCGGAGCACTGCCATTTACCCTTTCCCAGCCCCCGTGCATTTCCGAGATTCAACTTGACACCAACCGGCAAACCTGCGACGGATGGATATAGGGATTGGGCTGCTGAATTCAGCGGCCCGCTTGCTTGCGGCAACGCTGCCCGCGGGCGACGGATGGGAGATTTGGGAGGTCATCGGTTCATGTTGCACATCACATGCGATCTCTGCGGGAAAGAGCTGCAACCGCAGGAAGACTGCCGTTATGTTGTGAAAATCGAGGTCTTCGCCGCTCACGACCCGCGCGAGATCACCGAGGCGGATCTCGACGAGGACCACATGGAAGCAGTCAGCCAGCTGCTTCGCGACATGGAAGACGACGAAAGCACCGCTCCCGACCCGACCACTCCCGTCTACAAGAAATTCCGCTACGACCTCTGCCCCGAATGCCAGAAGAAGTTCCTCCGCGATCCCCTCAACAAGGAAACCGAACAGAAGTTCGATTTCAGCGAAAACTAAAGCCCGCCAAAACAGGTGCGAAGCCGCAAGCGGCGCAATCTGCGCAGCGCGTAGGGTCCGCTGTGCGGACCACTGACCGCAACAATGCCCGTGTCGTTCAATGGTCCGCACAGCGGACCCTACGCAGATGCGCGCCAAGTGCAAAGCCGCGAGCGGCGAAACCGCGCAGCTTCCCTGGCTTGAAGCCGCCTCAAAGTCGGGTTTTCCGCCTGCGCGGAGTCTGGTCTAATTGCCGCCGAATGGGGGACTATTCCAGGACAGTGGATTCCTGCGGACCCAGCAGGAATAGGGCCGAAGGGGGACCCGCACCGTCCTGGAGCGTTTGCCAAGGAGACGGCATGGCGCGATGGTGTCGAGGACGAGGCAGCCTGTACCTGGCGGCGGCCTTGCTGCTGGCCGGGACAGCGGGGGCAAGGCCGGCGCAGGCCGGGCCGGTGTTCAACGACTATGTGCAGCTGGAAAGCGCGGGCGCGGGCCAGAATGTCACGGTGAACTACAACGGCGCGGATCGGACCGTGTTCGCCGGGCAATACCAGGCCCATTTCAGCGGTCCCGGTCCGTGGCCGACCACCGGCCCGTTCTGGACCTTCGCGACGGATATCGGCAACTGGACGGTGCCGGGGGCGAGCTACGGCGTGACGCCGCAATCGACGGATGTCCTGAACCAGGGCGGCAGCATCGGCTGGCTGTTCAACCATCTGGGCGGCGACCAGCTGCACAGCAACGTCCTGGCCGCCGGCATGCAGCTGGCGCTCTGGGACCTGGCCATCGACGGCGGCGACGGGTTGTGGAACGGAGATTTCCGTTACACCCAGGCCGACGTGCTGGCGCTGCAGGCGGCCGTCCTGCTCGATGAGGCGAAGCATCACTACGAAAAGGGCATCTGGTTACAAGGCGGGCCGGACGGACCCAGCGTGCTCTACCGCCAGCAGGATTGCTGCTGCCACGACACGCCGGAGCCAGGCTCGCTGTTCTTGTGGGGCTTTGGTCTGGCGGCCCTGGTGGGCTATCGCTTCAAGCGACAGCCCAGTTGAACGTGTTGAAATCGTACGCGGGGCCGGCAGCGGGAAGAATTGCTTCCCGACGCCGGCCCTTTGTCGTTGGCAGCGGGGTTTAATGGAGTGTTGTTGTTCCAACCAATCGGGAATCCACCCATGAAGTGGCTGCAAATCATACCCGCGCTAACCGTTCTCGCCGCGCTCGCCCAGGCCGCCGATACCCCGGCCCCGAAGTCCCTGAAGGAAGCGCTCAAGCCGTTCAACGCGCTGGTCGGCTCCTGGAAAGCTCTGGGGGTTCCCGAAGGCACGCGCGAGCAAAAGCAGAAGGGCGTCTGGAACGAAACCATCCAGTGGGAATGGCAGTTCAAGGGCGACGATTGCTGGTTGACCGTGGACTTCGGCAAGGGAAAATACTTCGTGGACGGCCAGCTGCGCTACCTGCCGGCCAAGGACCAGTACCAGCTGACGCTGACCACCATCGACAAGGAAACGCAGGTGTTTGCCGGGGCGCTGAAGCAGCACATCCTGGCGCTGGAACGCCAGGACGAGAAGAAGAAGGAAACGCAGCGCGTGGTGATTTCGCTGCTGCACGACAACCGCTACCTCTACCACTACGAAGTGAAAGCGACGGAGAAGCCGTCGTTCAGCAAGCAGTATCAGGTCGGCGCGACCAAGCAGGGCGTGCCGTTCGCCGTCGGCGCCGGAGAAAGCGGCCCGGAGTGCGTGGTCAGCGGCGGCGCGCCGACCACGAAAGTGACTTACAAGGGCCAGACCTATTACGTCTGCTGCGGCGGCTGCCGGGATGCGTTCAAGGAAGAGCCGGAGAAGTACATCAAGGAGTACGAGGCGCGCAAGGCGCAGGAAGCCAAGGAGCGCGCCGAGAAGTTCAAGAAGTAGCCCGCCAAAGTAGCCCGCCGCTCCGCGGCGGCACGCGGCGCAGCCGCGG
>JAGVLI010000447.1 GCA_020054355.1 Planctomycetales bacterium
CAAAGTGCCCCTGGGGCTGGACGACCCGACCGCTTACATCCCACCGTCGAATCCGCTGACGCTGCAAAAGTGGGAACTGGGCAAACGGCTGTTCTTCGACGAGGACCGGGTGCTGCCGGCCAACGCGCAGGGGAAGAAAATGTCCTGCGCCAGCTGTCACAATCCGGCAACCGGCTTCACCGACAAGAGGATCCCGGACCGCAATCCCGCGACCCTCATCAACAGCGTCTACAACGCCCATCAGTTCTGGGACGGCCGGGCAATCGCTCTCGAAGAGGTGGTGCAGCGCAGCCTGGAAGACGAGCGCGACACCGGCGCTGACGGTTTCAAGCGTCATGCCTGGAGCGGCGTGGTCGGCCGACTGCGGGCAAATAAGGAGTACGTGGCCCAGTTTCGTCGGGCCTTCGGCACGCCGCCGACCCAGGACAGCGTCGGCAAGGCGCTGGCTTGCTACCTGCGCACGATCCTTTCCGGCGATGCGTTGCACGACCGCGCCGAACGCGCCATGAAGGAACGCGGCGGCAACCAACTCGAAACCCGCGACTACGAGAAAATCCTGAACGAAGCCGCCCTCAAGGCACTCCAGGAACCGGGCGAGGGCACCCCGCCGAAGGCGGAGATCGCCCAGGAACTCTTTGCCGGCTGGCAGCTCTTTCACGGCAAGGCTGGCTGCGTCCATTGCCACGGCGGCCGGCAGTTCACCGATCACGCCTTCCATAATATCGGCGAGGGCGACAGCAACAGCACCAGGCCGCCCGGCGAGGAGATCGGCCGGTTCGCCTCGCTGCCGGCCGGGTTGAAGGACCGCCGGCTGATCGGCGCCTACAAGACGCCGAGCTTGCGCGCCTTGCCGCGCACGGCCCCGTATCTGCACGATGGATTGCGTCAGGAGCTGTTCGAGGTGGTTCACCTCCACGTCAAGCCGACGTTCGGCGCGCCGAACCTCGATCCGGAGATTCGCGACCGGGAACTGAGCGAGGGGGAGAAACGCGCGCTCACGCGGTTCCTGAGAGCGCTGGATGGCGGCCCGGTCCCGCCCGAAGTGACCGCCGTCAAGGGGCCTTGAGGAATCATCCATGAGGCTGGCCTATCGCGATTTCGTCCCCAAGCGGGTGGCGCATTCCACCGGCTGGTTCTGGAACAAGGACGTGTTCTACGAAAGCCTCGACGAGGCCCTGGAAGCGGTCAATCGCTGGACGGCCGAGGCCAACGTGCGGATCATCAACGTCGAGACGGTCGTCTTGCCGAATATCTGGGAAGACTACGAGGAAGGCAGCACGGACGCGGCGCTGCGGACCTCCGGCGAATCGACCAGCTACTGGCATCAGTTCGTGCGCGTCTGGTATGAAGTCCCGTAGGGTCCGCTGTGCGGACCTTTGTTTTCGAGGGTTTTGGTCGATGGTCCGCACAGCGGACCCTACGGCATCTGTCCCGCTGCCCCCAAGCCAGCATCCGGAACGCTGGTTCGAGAGGACCGACCATGTCACGCTGGCCTTGGCTCATCGCGGTTTTGTGCATTGCTTTCGTGCAGGCAGGCTGCGCCCGGCCCGCGCCGCGCAGCAATGTCGCGCTGTCGATCAACAGCACGACACCATCGACGAAAGGCACCCCGCCAACCTCCACGGCGGTCAAGCTGCCCCAACCGCCGCCGGAAACGTTGCCGCCTCCGCCGCCGATCGCCTACACGAAGGACAATCCTGGCATCATCTCCGGCCAGGTGCTGACCGCGGATGGCCGTGGCGTGGCCGATGCCGTCGCCTGGTTGGAAAAAGGCGCGCGGACTGCGACCGCGCCCGGCGTGGAATTGCAGTTGATCCAGAAGGAAGGCGAATTCCGGCCGCGCATCCAGGCGGGTCGCAAGGGCAGCCAGCTGAAATTGCTCTGCGCGGACGAGAAAGCCAGCTTCAAGGCAATGGGAGTGGGCGATTTCAACATTCGGCTGACTCAAGGCAAGCACATGCTCCAAACGCTGGAGCGCGTCGGGTTGATCGAGGTCCGCTCCGAATTGAAGCCGGAACAGGTGGCGTACCTCTGGGTCTTCGACCATCCGTTTTTCACCCTGACCGACAGCACGGGCCGCTTCCGTCTGCCGGCGGTTGAACCGGGCGATTACACGCTGGTCCTTTGGCACGCGGGCCGGGAACCGCAGCGCAAGCAGTTGCGGATTTCGCTCCAGGAACGCTGGGGCGCCGAGGTGGAGTGGCAGATGCCGGACTAGGGTCCGTCCGACGAATCAAAATCGTAAATTAGCTGACAGCTTATAGCTGATAGCTGTCAGCTAATTCAGGCTTTTTTGCACGCAGCTGTCCTGAATACGGGCCAGCTGTAGCGGGGTCTTTCGATTCACCGGACAGACCCTGATCTGTTCCCAGGCGTCGCGCAATTTTGCAACCTTGCCCCGATCCCCCCACAGGCTGGCCATCATGGATAAACTGCTCCGCCCCTGTCTCGCCGAACTGGTCGGCGTCTTCGCGCTGGTGCTCGTCACCGGCGGCACGGTGTGCATGAGTCAGCTGGCGGACAAGCAGGGCCAGCCGCAACCCTATGCCGTGGGCATCGCGCTGGCTCAGGGCTTCATGGTCGCCGCCATGCTGGCCGCCACCGTGCGGGTTTCCGGCGGCTTTCTGAACCCCGCCATCACCCTGACTCTGTGGGTCTTCAAGCGACTCGACTTGCAGCGCGCCTGCTGGCTGATCGGCTCGCAACTGGCCGGCGGTCTCCTGGCGGCGGTAGTGCTGCATGCCACCTTCACCGAGGATGTGCTGTCCCAGGCCCACGGCGGCACGCCGCACCTCAACCTGGACTCTTTCGGCTCGAGCGCTCCCCGCTTTACCTACGTTCGCGCCTTGATGAGTGGCATCGGCATCGAGTTCGCCTTGACGTTCATCTTTACCTTCGTTATCTACGGCGCGCTCCTGGACCCCCGAGCGCCGCAGACCGGGGTACTCGGTCCGGGGCTGGCGATGACGGCGATGACCTTGCTGGCCTACCCGCTCACCGGAGCTGCCTTCAACCCGGCGCGTTGGCTGGGGCCGGCCATCGTGGAGCAAATGAAGCTGTCCCCACAGGCGTTCCAGGACCATCCGATCTACTGGGTGGGGCCATTCTTCGGCGCCCTGGCGGCCGGCGGGCTGTACGAATACCTGATCTGGCCTCCGGCGGAGGAAAGCAAGCCGGCCACCGTCGAGAGCCAGCCGACCACCGAAGCGCCCGTGACGGCCACGCTGTACAAGAAAAAGAAGTGAACGCAAGCCTGCGGGGTTCCCTCCGGGGCTTGGGGGAACCTCATGCGTGCCTTGACCCTGGATGATGTCTTGCCCTTGGGGGAGTTCGCCAGCCAGCGGCGCGAATTCTTCACCGCGCATTGCCGTTATCTGGACCAGTATCGCCGCGTCCGGATCGGGCCGAAGCTGATGCTGGTCTTCGAGAACCGCCAGACGCTCTGGTTCCGCGTCCAGGAATTGTTGCGGGTCGCCCGCCTGGCCGAACCGGAGCGGGTGCAATCCGAACTCGACTGGTACAACCTGCTCCTGCCGCGCCGCGACACGCTGCAAGCCGCCCTGCTGATCGACGTTTCGCAGAACCCTTGCCTGACCGAAGAGCTGGCCTTCTGGGAGATGCTCAACGGCGATTCGCTGGTGCTGCGGATCGGCGAGCAGCGGGTGCCGTCGCGCTTCCTGACCTGCCGGCCCGAGGACCGCTGCATCGGCACGGCCCACTGGCTGCAATTCTCCTTCGACGCCGCCGAACGCAAGCGCTTTGCCGACATGCGACAGCCGGCCTGTTTCGTGGTCGATGATCCCGCCTATCCCCACCAGAGTCCGCCGCTCAGCGAGGACATTCGCCAGAGCTTGCTGCAGGACCTCGAATCCTCGGATCGCGATTAGGCTGCTTCTCCGGTCGCTTACGCTCCCGGCTCGCCTTTAACTTTTCTTGCTCCACACCTCGCGGAAGAACCGCACCCAGTTGCCGTGCATGATGCCTTCGATGTCCGGCTCCGGGTACCCGCGTTTGCGCAGCAGGTCCGGCACCATTTGCAAGTCGGCGATGGTATCCAGGTCCGCTGGCGTCTGCTCGGTGCCGTAGCCGCCGTCGAGGTCCGTGCCGATAGCGGCATGCTTCGCGTTGCCCGCCAGCTGGCAGACCTTGTCGATGTGGTCGATCATGTGTTCCATCTTGACGCCCGTCTGCTCGGGCAGCGTCTCCCCGCGGTTCCAGTTCGGCACCATCATCCAAGCGTCGAGGGCCGTGCCGATGACGCCCTTCCGCTCCACGATCCGCTTGATCTGATCGTCCGTCAGCTGACGAACATTCGGCACCAGGGTCCGCGAATTGTGATGACTGGCCAGCAGCGGCCCGCCGTAGATGTCGAGCGCTTCGTAGAAGCACTTGTCGGACAGGTGCGTCACATCCAGGATCATGCCGACGCGGTCCATGGCTTTCAGGAACGCCGGCCCGCGCTCGGTCAGGCCCTTGCCGACCTGGTCGTGACCCATCGCATACGGACTGGGGCCGTAGTGGGCCGGCCCGATGATCCGCAAGCCGTACTCGTACCATTCCGCTACTTGTTCCGGCGACAGCACCGGGTCGGCCCCTTCCATGCTCAGGATGAAGCCGATCGGCTGCTTGCCTTGCTCGTCCTTCTTCCATTCGGCGACGTGCGCCTCGAGCGTCGGCCAGTCCTTGATCCAGCGCAATACGCCCTGGTCAACCAGCGAGCGATAGTAGGCCATCTGTCCGTGGGCGGCGGCGTAGGCCGCTTCCATCGAGGTGTAGCGCTGGATTTCCGGCATGCTGCCCGGCCGCAGCAATCGAGCGATCAGCGTGCTGATGACCACCGCCACCTTGCCGCGGCGCAGGTCCGGGAAGGAGACGGTATTGCGGCCCCGCCCCTTCTCGGCCATCTTCTGGCTCTGTTCGTACTTCCGGATTTCCGCGACCGGCAGCAGCAGATTGCGGTTGAAGTCCAATGCGTTCCACGCCAAATCGAGGTGCGCGTCGAAAGCGATCATGGTTCGGGGTCCGTGATTCGGGTTTTTGAGGTCGGTAATCCATCGAAGTATACAGTGACTTCAACGCCGAAGTCAGTAAAACAACGCGGACACTCGGAAAGAATTTACCATGCCAGCCCAAAGGCGCCGGCGAGGGTGAAAAGCCGCCTCGCCGGCGCTGCAACCATTCCCGGTACACCGGCTCAAGGACCCATGCGATGCGCGAAATCAAGGTCGGCAACATCACCGAATCCGTCGTCGAGCGGGCGGATTATCCGCCGGAGCGAATCAAGACCATCCTCGGCAACGAGACCGTCACCGTCCTGGGCTATGGCGTCCAGGGCCGCGGCCAGTCGCTCAACATGAAAGACAACGGCGTGAAGGTCATCATCGGCCTGCGCGGCAAGGGCCGCGGCTGGGACCTGGCCGAGCAAGATGGCTGGGTGCCGGGCAAGACTCTGCTGTCCCTGGAGGAAGCGACCGACAAGGGCACGATCATTCAGTATCTGCTCTCGGACGCCGGCCAGAAGGAACAGTGGCCGACGATCAAGCCGTTCCTCACCGCCGGCAAGGCGCTCTACTTCTCGCACGGCTTCAGCATCGTCTACAGCGATCAGACCAAGGTGATTCCGCCCAAGGACATCGACGTGATCCTGGTCGCGCCCAAAGGTTCCGGGACCACGGTGCGCCGGCTGTTCCTGGAAGGCAAGGGCATCAATGCCAGCTACGCGATCCATCAGGATGCCACCGGCCGGGCCGCCGAGCGCGCCCGGGCGCTGGGCATCGCCATCGGTTCCGGCTACCTGTTCGAGACGACTTTTCAGAAGGAAGTCTTCAGCGATTTGACCGGCGAGCGCGGCGTGCTGATGGGCGCCATCTACGGACTCTGGCTGGCGCAGTACGAAGTGCTGCGGGCGAACGGGCACTCGCCGTCGGAAGCGTTCAACGAAACGGTCGAGGAAGCCACCCAGAGCCTCTACCCGCTGATCGGCGAGAACGGCATGGACTGGATGTACGCCAACTGCTCGACCACGGCCCAGCGCGGCGCGCTCGACTGGTTCAAGGCGTTCCGCGATGCGTCGAAGCCGGTGTTCGAGGAACTGTACAAGAAGGTGGCGGCAGGTGACGAAACCCGCCGCGTGCTGGAATCGAACAGCAAGCCCGACTACCGCGAGCAGCTGGAGAAGGAACTGAAGGCCGTCGCCGACAGCGAAATGTGGCAGGCCGGGACCGTGGTACGCTCGCTGCGCCCGGAGCGGGCGGCGAAGTCGAAGGGCTGAGCCACGATTGCCGCTTGCGGTTTAGCGAGGAACCACCGGCGGCAGTCCTTTTTCTTCGGCGACTTCGCGCGCTGGTGGTGCGCGCAATACCGGAGCCGATTCTCCAGCCTCCGGCGGGTGCAGCACCAGGCGGTCGAACGCGCCGTTCAGCAAGTCCGCCACCAGTGCCGTCAGCAGCAGCACGGTCACGCTGGTCAGAATCAACGGCAGCCCTTGCCCAGTTGACGCAGGCGCCAGAAACAGTCCGACGAACAAGACCCCGGCAATCGTGCCGACGAACCAGCCAGTCGGCGTTTCGCGCTTCCGCCAATGCTGCCAGCCGGAACGGCCGAGGGCAAAGACCGCCCAGCCCAACAGCGGAAGCGTCAACCACGGATGCGGCCAGCACCAGCTTTCCAGGGCGGAGGAACTGAACGCAGCCGTCGAGGGCTGAAGGGAAGCGGGAAATGAATCGCGCACCAACGGCCACCAACCTTGCGCCGAGTTCAAAGACCGGTCGAAGAAACGATACACGACCAGCCCGCCCGCCGGAGCCAGCACGCCGAGCAAGGCAGCGGCAACCAGGTTCAGCGCTGAAGGAGCGGACTCCGGGTTATGCTCGCGCATCCGCGATGCCAGGAACGACGCCAGCAGCAGACCTGCACTGCTGATCCCGGCTGCCAGCAATCCCAGGTAAGCATCGCCCTTCCACGCCAGACCGATGCCGAGCGACAGCGCGGCCAGGAGCAGCGGCCAGGCCCGCACGCCGAAGCGCGGCTGAAAGGCCAGCTGCCAGCCAACGCAGGCGCCGGCCATCACCGCCAGGACCATGGCCCCGGACAGCACTTCGATGGCATGGCTATCGGTATGCTCTTGCCAGCAGGGATGGAACGTGAGCAGGACCGCCGCCATCAAGCCCCAGAAGATATTCTGCACGGCGCGCGCGACCAGAAAGACGGCCACCACGGCAATGGCCGCCGCGCCGGTGGACGCCCAGCTCGGCGGTTCCGGATGCCGTTGCAGCGCCACGACGACGAGCAACGCCAGCACGCCGACCAGGGCGACCGTTCCACATCCCAGCTTCGGCAATTTGGTGGTCTCGCTCATTCGTAGGTACACTCCTCCCCAAACTTATTCGTTGGTTGCGGCGGGACATTGCAACGTTCGGGGTGAACGGGTCGCCATCGCGTAAAGCTGGCGCGATGGCGAGGAACAATCCTGCCCCGGCGCGCCCCGCTCAGTCAGCTTCTTGGCCGGGTACTGGCAATCCCTTGACGCGCCGGATACAATGGCTCCCCAGTGCATGACGAATCGATTGCCTCCCATTTCACCAGGCCGTCATGACCGTCGCCTCCGTAACATCTTTCGTGGATTGCCTGAATCAGTACGGAATACTGAAACGTTCCCAATTGGACGAGCTCGCCGTCGATTTGCAGCGGCGCTTCCCCGAGCCGCGCGCGCTGGCCGCCGAGTTGCTGCGTCGCGGCTGGCTGACCGCCTTCCAGGTCAACCAGGTGCTGCGCGGCAAGGCCGCCGAACTGCTGCTCGGCTCGTACATCCTGACCGAGCGCCTGGGCGAAGGCGGCATGGGCGAAGTCTTCAAGGCCCGCCACCAGAAGCTGGAGCGGATCGCCGCCCTCAAGCTGATTCGCAAGGACAAGGCGGACAACGATGAAGCCGTCCGCCGCTTCCGCCGGGAAATCGAGGCAGTCTCCCAGCTCTCGCATCCGAACATCGTCGCCGCCTACGACGCCGGCCAGGCGGGCGACATCCTCTTCTTCGCGATGGAATTCGTCGAAGGCACCGACCTGTCCCGCCATGTAAGGGAACGCGGGCCGCTACCGATTCCCACCGCTTGTTCTTACATTCGGCAAGCCGCGAGCGGCCTGGCCCACGCGCACGAGCGCGGCATGGTCCACCGCGACATCAAGCCGGCCAACCTGCTGCTGACCCAGGATGGGGGCGTCGTCAAGATCGCCGACCTCGGCCTGGCGCGCTGGAAGCGCTCCGCCAACGACGAATCCTCGACGAAGGCCCTGACCCGCGACGGCGCCGTCCTGGGCACCCTCGATTACGTCGCCCCGGAACAGGCAATGGACTCCCACGCCGTGGACATCCGCGCCGACCTTTACAGCCTGGGCTGTTCGTTCTACTTCCTGCTGACCGGCCGGGTGCCCTACCCCAGCGGCGAGGCCATCGAAAAGCTCTACCGCCATCGTTATGAAGAGCCGACGCCGCTCGAACAGGTTCGCCATGAGATTCCGCCAGCGGTCGCGTCCGTGGTCCGCAAGCTGATGGCGAAACAGCCCGAGCAGCGCTATCAGACGCCGGCCGAGTTGGCAGCCGACCTGACGGTGGTACTGGAAGGTGGATCACTCTCCCAACCGTCCGTTTCACCGCCGGCGAGCGATCGGACTCACCAGGACGGCAGCATGCCGACCAATCAACGCGGATCGGTGGCTGCCGAAGCGCCGTTGGCCGCCAGCACCGACAGCGGCGTGGCCGATACGGCCCGACAACCGAGAAAGAAAAGCCGGCGCTGGCTCGGCGGACTGGCCGCTGCC
>JAGVLI010000303.1 GCA_020054355.1 Planctomycetales bacterium
GTGCGACGTGGCCGCGGCGCTGGCCCCGCGCCCGGTGCGCCTGGCGGGACTGGTCGATGGCGTCAATCGCAAGGTTTCGGCCGACCTGCTGGCCAAGACCTACGAACCGACGCGGTCGGCTTATACCACCGCGAAGGCCAGCGACCGGCTGATTGTCGGCGAGGACAAGTCCGCTCCGGCGGCCTGGCTGCTGGGTCAGCTAAAGTGATCGTATTGCCGAACCCAGTAGGGTCCGCTGTGCGGACCATTTGAGCCGCTGAGCCGCCGAAATAGTGGTGGTTCACGGTCCGCACAGCGGACCCTACTGGACTTTCCCTTCAGTCGAAAGAAATGACGAATGGGCAACCGAGAATCGAGAACCGAGAATGAAGAGTCGTCGTCTGCTCTCATCCGACGTGCATTTTCATTCTCGGTTCTCGATTCTCGGTTGCCCATTCGTCATTTTTCTTCTTGGTGAAGCTCGTCCTGCTGTCGGCGTATTACTCCTCTGAGGACGCTATACTGTCCCAAGAGGAATACGCCATGAACCCAACCGATGAAGCCCTGATCCAGCAAGCCGCCGACGCCCTCGCCGGGGCGAATGCCCTGGTGATCGCTGCCGGGGCCGGCATGGGGGTCGATTCCGGCTTGCCCGACTTTCGCGGCAACCAGGGCTTCTGGAACGCCTATCCGCCCTATCAAAAGCTCGGACTCGATTTCATCTCGCTGGCCAACCCCGGCTGGTTTCGGCGCGATCCGCCCGTGGCCTGGGGCTTCTACGGCCATCGCCGCAACCTGTACCGGACCACGCAGCCTCACGCCGGCTTTCAAATCCTGCGCTCCTGGGCCGAGCGAATGCGGCACGGCGCTGCCGTCTTCACGTCGAACGTGGACGGCCATTTCCAGCGCGCCGGCTTCGATCCGCAGCGCGTGGTCGAAGTTCACGGGGCCATCGATTTCAACCAGTGTACGCGGAGCTGCGGGGTCGGCATTTATCCGGCGGAAACGGATCCCGTGGTGATCGACGAGCAAACCATGCGCGCGGCTGAACCGCTGCCGAAGTGCCCCCAGTGCGGAGAATTGGCTCGACCGAACATCCTGATGTTTGGCGACTACGATTGGGACGAAGCGCGCACCGCCGAGCAGTCAAGCCGGCTGGAAGAGTGGCTGCGAAGTATCAACGGGATGAAGTTGGTAATTGTCGAGTGCGGCGCGGGCACGGCCATACCGACGGTACGGCTCTTTTCCGAACGGCTGGCGCGGGCGGCGGGCGGCACGCTGGTGCGCCTCAACGTTCGCGAACCGGAAGTGCCGGACGGCCACCTCGGCTTGTCCGTGGGAGCACTGGGCGGCCTTCGGGCAATCGACGAGCAGTGGAGCCGGCGCTAGATCAACCAGAACCAAGGGTAGACGCATCGCGCCAGGATCAAGAAAAAGCCTGCCGCGTTGCCGGCCAGCGCGCCGTACAATTGCCAGGTTTGTCGGCTGCCCAAGTCTTCCTGCATCAACGCCAGGCGTGCCAGCAGCCAGAGCGAATAGCACTGAACGGGTACGCCCACCAGGAACAAACCGCCCGAAAATGGGGAGCCCAGCGCCATCAGCATCAGGGCGAAAACCGCGGCCCGCCAGGCGCGAGTGGCCAGGTCGTCGGAACGCCAGTGAATTACCGGCGAATCCGTTTCGTCGCTGCCGACCGCTGGTGGTCCGGCCGGCGGCGGTTCGCGGGTGATGCCCGACTCCGTCGTGTCCGAGCGTGCCTGCATCCTCGGTGCTGCCTGGACTTCCTCCGTGGTTTCCGGGGTTGCGGCATCCGTGGCTTTGCCTCGAAAGGCTTCTCGGTCGGTGATGGCCGTGCTGCCAGGCGAGGAATCGTCCGTCATCTCTTCGTCGGCCGCTTCGAGAATCGCCTGTGCTTGCTCGAAGTCGTCCTCGAACACCTGCACATAGACCGAATTGAAGGCCCCGCCCAGGCCGGGGAAGGCGCCGCCGGAAGCATCGCCGTTCAGAAACACGTGGATGCCTTCCGATTCCAGCCGGTTCTTGACCAGTTGCGCCGCCATCGGATCGAAGAACTTGGCCACGGTCACGAACTTTTGCGGCATGGACGAATCCTCCGGAGAACGGTTCTCCGCATTCTATACGATGATTGGCCTGTGGCAGCCCTTGGTCGCCGACCTTCGTGGGCCGACTGCCGCGGGAGCGGATTCCCCTGGACCGCGTTCTCGCCGCCGTTTAGGCTGCACTAGTTCCTTGCTGCCCGCATTTCGCGAGGGCCGTTGCCATGTCGCTTCGCCGTTGCCTGCTGGTCGCTGCCTGGATTGCCTGGTGCCTGGTGCTGGCAGCTCCGGCCAACGAGCCAGCGGACGCAGCCGACGCCGAACGCATCGCGCTGCTCATCAAGCAGCTGGGCGCGGACAAGTTTGAAAAGCGGGAAGAGGCGACCAAGGCGCTGGATGCCATCGGCATCCCGGCGCTGGACGCCTTGCGCGCGGCGGAAAAATCGACGGATGCCGAGGTGCGCCGGCGGGCCGGCGACGTGGTGGCGGCCATCGAAGGCCGATCCCAGCAGTTCATTCTTTTCGCGCAAACCGTGCTTCAGGCCATCGAATTGCTCCAGGAACACTTCGTCGTGGAGCCCAACGCCGGCGAACTGTCCGAGTGGGCCATCCGGGCGCTGTACCGGCAGGTAGACCAGCAATTGCCGTCGGCCATCGAACGCCGACTGGACAAGGCCAAGGAGTTGCCAGCGAAAGAGTGCTTCGGTCTGCTATTCGACGCCCGCTTGCGGCTGGGCAAGCGGCAGGACCTGGACGAGCAGCACGACTGCCATCACGCCATTCGCGGGATGGTGCAACGAGTCGATCCGAACGGCGACTATTTCGAGCCGACCGCCTACATTCGCGAGTTGATCGGCCAGCTGGCCGGCATCGGCGTGCTGCTGCGCGAGGATCCAGCCAGCGGGCGAATCAAGGTCTTCACGCCAGTCAAGGATGGACCAGCCTACAAAGCTGGTCTTCGCGGCGGCGACACGATTCTGAAAATCGCGCTGACCGAGGATGTCGCCGGCCGCCCGCTGGCACAGCCCATGATCGTCAATGGCAAAAACCTCTCACTGGAGGAAGCGGCAAGAAAGTTGCTCGGTCAGCCCGGCAGCAAGGTCGAATTGACGGTGCAACGGAGCGGTGAGCCGAAGCCATTGACGTTCGTCGTGGTGCGCGAACGGGTCGCGATGGAATCGGTCCACGGTTGGAAGCGTCAGGACGATGACAGCTGGGACTACTGGCTCGATGCCGAGAAGCGCCTCGCCTACGTCCGGCTCAGCTTGTTCGCGCGGGATACGTTGCCAGACCTCCGCGCGGTGCTGGATCGGCTCGAACGCGACGGAATTCACGGCCTGGTGCTGGACCTGCGTTTCAACCCCGGCGGCTTGCTGAACCAGGCCGTCGATATCAGCGACCTGTTCATCGACGACGGCCTGATCTTGGACATTCGCCAGCGCAAGCAGAACAATCCCTATCGCAGCGACGACAACGGCGGCTTCCTGAAGTTCCCCATGGCTTGTCTCATCAACGGCGACAGCCTCAGCGGCGCGGAAATCATGGCGGCCTGCCTGCAAGACCACAATCGCGCCGTGCTGGTCGGCGAACGCACGGCCGGCAAGGGCAGCGTGCAGAACCTGCTGAATTTCCAGCCGACTCGGTATCAGATCAAATTGACGACGGCGCTCTTCCATCGCCCCGATGGCCGCAAGCTGGACCGCCTGGCGATGCCGGGCCGCGACGCCGACGAATGGGGCGTAACGCCGAACACCGGCTATCGGCTGCAGTTGCCGGATAAGGAACAACAGGTGCTGAAGGAACATCTGGAGCGGCAGGGAGTAATCTGGCCACGTGGCCTTCGGCCCAAGGAAAGCGGCTATGCGGATCGGCAATTGCAACTGGCGGTGAACTATCTCAGGTCAATGTCCGGGGAGCGCTGAAGATTCACTTTAGCGGTTCGCGACGCTTCAAAGAAGCATGATAGGCGGCATCGCGGACTTGGACTTCGTCTATTTCCCATCCTCGCGGTAAAGCCGCTTCTCCAGAATGTAGCACTCGACGGCACGCGGTACGAGATAACGCAGACTTCGGCCGTCCCGCACTCGCTGGCGCAAATCGGTGCTGGACAAGCCAATCAGTGGTGCTGCCACCACTTGCAGCCGCACATCGGCAGCCGCTGGCAACCCCAGCGCTGGCTTCAAGGCTTCGACCGAAAGCAACGGCGCGCCCGGCCGGGCCACTACCAGGAGTCGGGCCAGTTGCAAGATGCGGGTCGGCTCGCGCCAGCTGGGCAGCTCCGGCAGCGAATCCGAGCCCAGGATGAAGTGCCAGTCGGCTTCCGGTTGACGGGCGGACAATTCTTGCAGCGTATCGACGGTGTAGCTCGGACCGGGACGGTCCTTCTCGATTTCTTCGACACGAAAAGCCGCGTGACCGGCTACCGCGAGGGCCAGCATCTCCAC
>JAGVLI010000967.1 GCA_020054355.1 Planctomycetales bacterium
CGCGGCGGACACCCTTGCCTAGCCTTGCGGTTCCGGTCATCACGGCCCGCAGAGGACTTGCACCTCCCAGATGCACAACATGCCTGGCACACAAAAAAGAGTGACGTCCGTGGTGCGTAGGCCACCACGGACGTCACTGACGAAAACCGATGCCGCAGCTAACGTTTGCCACCGGTGGTATTTCCCTTGCCACCCGTGGTGCTTCCCTTGCCACTGGTGCCGCCGGTGGTACTTCCCTTGCCACCGGTGCCGGCGGCCGGGCTTTGGCCAATGCTTTTGCCGGTTCCCTGACTGGCCAGCACGTTCGCGCAACCGTTCGTCCGGCCGCTCGCCGCAGGTCCAGGCGCGAACCTGCCGTTGTTCGCCGGCAGACCACTGGCGAATTGGCAGCTGTTCGCGGCGTGCTGGCAGTTGTTGGTGAAGAAGTTGTAGGATTTGTGGTAGGTGCTCACGCACTGTTCCACGGAGGCGGCCGAAGCCTGGGTGGGCTTGCAATGAACGTCCACGCGGCTCAGCTCACGCTGAAAGGTGGAAGTGCCGGGCTGGGTGCCGTAAAAGTTGCAATTGCGGTTATTCACGCTCGTGCCGCTCTGGGCGATGGTCGGCTGCTGACCCGAACTGCAGATGGCGATAGAGGAATGAAACACCGGGCCGAACTGCGGCACGGTGCCGCCAATGTTACTCTTGCAGACGAAGCTAGTCGGGGCCGACGTTGGCTGGCTCGGTCCCGGAGCAGCACGTTCGCCCAGGTCCGCCATGACCCGGCTGGCCGGCGCTTGGGCCGGTGCCAAAGCCGGGCTGACGGCGAGGAGGATCAGACCGCAGCAGCAGTGACGCATGCTCGCTTCTCCTTTGATGGGGTTTCGATCAGGGACAGGGACAGGCGCACTGCGCCTGTCCCAGGGTGAAGTTGACATCCGCTGGTTCAGCGGGGCGAGTGCCAGACATCGTTCTCACGGCAGCGCCAGAAGATTTCGATGCCTGATTTGGTGAAAATCACCGTGCAGGAGCCGGGATGCGCGCTGCCTTCCACCTTGATCAGGTGGTAGGGCGAATCATCGGAGAGGCGAAAGATGGATTTGCCGGACTCGCCTTCCCCCTGGAAGAGGAAGTGGCCGGGACGATCCTTGATCGGGGAGATGGAGCAACCGCCCTGACCGAAAATCCGGCCATGGATGTAGCCGCCCGGCAGTTCCCGCTCGACGCGCTTGCGGTGGTCGTCGAAGTTGTCGGCCAGCAAGGGCCCGGCCATGAGGCCGCAGAGGGCCGCGAGGGCGACGAAGGCCCTCAGCGTGTAACGCCGATCCATTTGGTCAACCTCCTTCATGAGAGCGGCACTTTGTGGAAGAACGTGTAGCGTAAGTGCCTTCATTGCGGGAGGAAGTCAGGTTGCCGCTGGAAGCCCACTTCCTCCATCTTCCTCGGACGCGCTAAACCAGGCCTTGTGAACGACCTATTCAAAAAAGTCGAGAAATTCGCTAGCGCGGAAATAGCCTTCCGCCACTCTCGCAACTGAGGAGTTCCCGATGCCCGATCGACTACCCCAGCCGCCCGAGCGACTAAGTGACTGTCCCATAAGGGGGCGGATGCGTATAATGATCCATGAGAACGCAATCCTACCCCAGCGATGTGACCGACGCGCAGTGGGCGCTGATCGAACCGCACTTGCCCGTCTACCCCGGCGGGCGACCGCGCAAGACCAACTTGCGCGATGTCGTCGATGCCCTCTTCTACCTCCTCCGGACCGGCTGCCAATGGCGCTATCTGCCCAAGGACTTCCCGCCCAAGTCCACGGTCTGGCGCTACTTCGACGAGTGGCGGCACAACGGCACGTTGGACACGATCCACGACCTGCTCCGCCGCAAGGTCCGCACGGCGGAGAAGCCCTACTCCCCGCGCACCACCGCCAGCGTCGATAGCCAGTCCGTGGACACCACCAGCGGCGGCGAGCAGCGGGGCCGGGACAACGCCAAGAACGTCGATGGGCGGAAACGCCATATCGTCGTGGACAGCATGGGCTTGCTGCTGGCGGTGCTGGTCACGGCTGCCAGCGTGGACGACGCCCAGGCCGCGGCCGAGTTGTTCGGCCGTTTGGCAGGCCAGCCGCTGGGCAAGGTCCGGCGGCTGTTCGCGGACACCAAGTACCACAACTTCGCCCTGTACGAGTGGGTCGAGGACCACGTGGCGTGGAAACTCGACATTGTGCGGCGACCCGACGGCGCCGTGGGCTGGGTGAAGTTGCCGATCCGTTGGACGGTCGAGCGGACCTTCGCCTGGCTGGGCAAGTGCCGGCGGCTGAGCAAGGACCGGGAGCGGAGCGTGCGCTCGTCCGAGGCGTTCGTGAAGTTAGCCATGATTCACCTGATGCTCAACCGGCTCCAGCCCAAAGAAGTCGATGCCGAGTTTCATTATCGTTCAGCAGCCTGAGCCCCCTTATGGGACAGTCACTAACGCGCTGCATGGTCATCTCCCTCGCCTGATGGACCAAAGAGAGTCCCTGAGTACCGTCAGTCAAAGGGTAAGGACGTTATGCGAACAGAATGGCATTGATTGGGAACAAATCAGCATCGATTGAGCCACTGGCCGGCTGGACCGCAACCAAGCAGTCCACCCGGCCAGTATTCGCGCAGGGTTCTAATACCCGACTCATTTCTCCTTCGGATTCAGATAGGCGGCGGGATTGTCGCGGGCGCCGCGCGGGTGCAGCTTTTCGGCCGCCGTCGGGTTGGTCACCAGCTCGAAGGCGATGCCCACCGGGTACGCGCCCTTGCGGAA
>JAGVLI010000483.1 GCA_020054355.1 Planctomycetales bacterium
ATGGCCGCGGCGCTCGCGGAAATCGACGCTGAACGCATAGCCGGCGAAGATGCGCTTCAGGCGCGGGTCGGCTTCCAGGCGCGAGGGCGCCAGGGTATCGCTGCCGCCGGAGTGCGTCCGCTGGTTGTCCACCGTGCGCTGGTAGCTGTCGTATTGACGCGGAAAGTTCTTGCCCCAGAGCACGGGATCGATGGTGTTCTCGTCCAGTTCGACCAGCTTGAAGTAATGCTCCTGGCCTTCCCGCTTGCGCTCGGCAATGTTCATCAGCAAAGCAGTGATGCCGAAGCTCGCCGCCGCCGTGACCGCGATGGTGAGCAAATAGGACAGCGAGCGCCGCCGCGCGGCCGGAGGTACCGGAGTTGGTGCGGGCAGTGCATTTTCGGACATCGAGCAACTCCTGTCAGCGGGGCGGCCCGTGGCCGACGGCTGAATGGCAATGGACGCAATGCAGGCCGTCCGCGCCCTGACCGGCGATGGCCGAAACCAGTTCCTGATGACAATCGACGCAGGCCCCATGCAGCACTCGGCTGTTGCGGGGACGGATGATGATCGGTTCGTGAAAGTCCTGCAGGGTAAAGGCTCTCGAGTGCCAGAAGCCATTCTCGGCCTTGACGACGTACTTGCCGACGAGGTCGTGCGGCGAGTGGCAATCGTTGCAGACGGCGACATGATGATGGCTGGCCTTCCGCCAGCCGTCGTAGTGGTCCCGCATGATATGGCAGTTGACGCACGAACGCGGGTCGTTGCTGAGGTACGAGGCGCCCTCGGCATAGTAAAACGTGAAGCTGCCGGTTCCCAGCGCGATGCCGACCAGACTGCACAGCGTCAGGGCCGGCAAGCTCATGCCCAGAACATAGCGTGGGATCGTCATGGCGCAAGCTAGCTTATCCGCGCCGCTTCGTTTCGGCAAACCGGCGGGCTGCTTCCCGTCGCATGGCAAGGGGCGCGAAGTCCCCCAAGCCGGCCGCGCGGCGGCCGGCGGACGATTGACCAGGATTCCCCAGTTCGTTTAGGATGAAGTGGGCTGAAGAGCGTCCAATTGCAGGCCGGAATTTCCGGGGGAGAACTCATGGCTGATGAAAATTCACTCGCGGCGGAGTCGCTCCAGCGCCGCATTGCGGAGCTTGAAGCAGAGCGCGATACGTACTTGAAAACCCTGTACGCCTTGATGCGACAGGAGATTGTTTTCGACGAAGAAGAGTTGCGGCACCTGCAACAACACGGGATTCCACTGGAGCAGGTGATCGCGGAACTCGAGAACAGAGACGCGAAAGCATGACGCCTGGGGGCGCTCGCTGACGTTCATTACCTTTTCATTGGGTCGGATGAGCCTGACCGGAGGTGCATAGTGGCAGGGGTAATGTTCTCATTCATGGGCCTGGTTTTCCTGTTTTCCCAGGCTGTGGGAGCTGACAAAAGCACCCTGCAATCCGGACCGCAGCCTGGAGAACCGATAGGAAGTTTCTTCTCCGCCCTACACCTCAGTGGCCCTGAACGCGGGAAGATCCAAGTGCCTTACTGCTACCTGGTGACAAAGGCCAGACCGTCGGTGATGGTCTTTTCAAGAACCACCAGTGATGCGGTTTTCGAGTTAATCAAGAAACTCGATGCCGAGACGGATTTTTCCAAGGAATTGACTGCGATCGTCTTTCTCTCGGAGGAGGAGGCAATCCTCGATCCATTGAAGGCGTTCTTGGAAAAGCAGAAGCTCCGCGAGGTTATCTTAACCGTCAATTCCAGGGCCAGTCAGCGGGGGACCTTTAGTTCCAGCGTTCCACCCAAATGGAAAATTTCAGACGAAGCAGAGGTTACCGTGATTCTTTTTGACAAATCACGCCGCGCAGTGACGAACTTTGCCTTTCGGAAGGGAGAACTTGAGGAGAAGACGATCTACCGCATTTTGACAGCGGTGGCCAAAATACACCAAGCCGCCAAGAAGTGAGGCGTGGGAAAACGGAAAAGGCGGCAGCGCGCACCCCGAACGACCGGGCGAGGGAACCCCGCCTGTGCGTGAGACAAGATGAAACAACTCTGTTTCGAGCTTGCCAAACCGAGGTGCGTTGCGTCAAGCCCGGCCGCACGTCGGCTGCCTTGCCCCGAATGAATTGCCGATTCATCGGACCCGCGTAAATTTTCCTGCACCCTTTTTCCAGCCCCGCGCAACTATTCTATGTTGGGGAAAGTTGGAGGATTTGCCGCCGAGCGCATGAATCGCGATGAGCTGGAAACCCTGGTGCGGACCCATCAGGCCGAGGTTTATCGGTACGTCCGCTACCTCGGCGCGTTCGATCGCGCCCTGGCGGAAGACTTGGTGCAGGATGCGTTCCTCGCGGCCTTCGGCAGCCCGAATCCGCCCCCGCCCGACGATCTGCGCCGGCAGTCGGCCTGGCTGCGCGGCATCGCGCGCAACCTCTTCCTGGCCCATTGCCGCCGGGAGCGGAACAGCCCCGTGACCGCCGACAGCACTTCCCTCGAACGCGCCGAAGGCATCTGGGCCACCGAATTTCTGCGCGACGGCGATGGCTTCGATTACGTGGAGGCACTGCGCACTTGCCTGGGGACGCTGGCGGAAAAGCAGCGCCAGTTTCTGGACCTGCGCTACCAGCAGCACAAGTCGCGCCTGGAGATGGCCCAGTTGCTGAAGATGAGCCAGGACGGCATCAAGACCGCTTTGCAACGGATCCGGTCCAGCTTGCTCGACTGCATTCAGCGTCGCTTGAATACGGCCAGGAATTGAATTCGGATGGACGAACCCCGCGACCGCCTGATGGACATGCTGCTCCGGGAGCAACTCGGCGGGGAAGCGCCTCCGGACCTCACGGAGCGCATCTTGGCCCGCGCTTATCCAGCCCGGCGGCGCACGGGTTTGCGTATCCTGTTGCTGGCCGCCAGCCTCCTGATCGTCGTGGGCGCGCTGTCCTGGATAGCCGTCAGGGTGCTGTCCGAGGCCCCCTATCCCCTGCCGAGCGCTTCGGGCAGCTTCGAGGTGGTGGGCGGCGGTCCATTGCAGCGCGGGTCCGTGCTGCGGACTCAGGACAAGACAGCGAAGCTGGAATTGGGCGGCTACAGCTCCGTTGAGATCATGCCGCGCACGGTGGTGCGCCTCGACGGTGAAAAACATGCGGAAGCCATCTCCATCGACAGCGGCGAGGTCCGCTGCGCTGTCGAGCGCAACGTGGGAACCTTCACCGCGCGGACGCCGATGGGCACCGCCGCCGTGCTGGGCACGCAATTCACCGTGCGCGTCGCCGAGGAAAAAGGCGCCGGCGACAACTCGGAGAAATGGGTGATCGTCCGTGTCGTCAGCGGCCTGGTCGAGTTGACCGGCGAGTGGGGCGTTGCCCGCTTGACGGCGGGGACGGAAGAGACCTTCCGCGTCCTCAAGGGCAAATCCCCGGAAACGCGCGGGGGCAAGGCCATTGGCGTGGTGACCAGCAAGGGCGATGCGTTCATCGAGGTGCGGAGCGATGGTGAAGAAAAGCCGAGGCGCTACATGCCGAACTGGGTCGGCGGCGCGGGCGGCGGCCTGGACAAAGCCATGCTGGCGGCCATTGGCCGGACGCCGGTCGGCAGCCGGGTGAAGCTGGATTGGAAGTTCGAGGAACGGCCACGGGTGACAAAACTCGAAGCGATTGCGCCGGCAGTCAACCCGAAGTAACACCATTCGAGGCGAGCCGGGTCGCGTCAGCGCCCGGAGTTCTCCGGGCGCTAACGCGACCC
>JAGVLI010000579.1 GCA_020054355.1 Planctomycetales bacterium
CGGCGCGCCGATTCCGCCGCCCGACGCCCGGCGCATCGATGCCCGGGGCGGCACGATCCTGCCCGGCTTGGTCGAAGCGCACTTCCATCCGACGTATTTCAACGTCGCCGCCCTGGAAGACCTCGACATCAAGTATCCCGTCGAATACGTGACCCTGCTGGCAGCCAACAACGCCCGCCTGGCGCTGGAGTGCGGCTACACCGCGGCACGCTCCGGCGGCAGCCTGTTCAACATCGACGTCTGGCTGAAGAAGGCCATCGAGAATGATGTGACAGCTGGTCCCCGGCTGTCGGCATCTGGCCGCGAAGTTTGCGGGGTGGGCGGCCTGATGGACTGGAACCCGGACTATCGCAAGATCGGCATGGAAGGGCTGGTGCTGCTCATCAACGGCCCGGACGAGGCGCGGGCCGCCGTCCGCAAGCTGGTCAAGGACGGTGTCGAATGGGTCAAGACTTATCCCACCGGGGACGCCGCCGCGCCGGACACCAACGACCATCACACGCTCTGCATGACCTACGAGGAAATGCAAGCCTGCGTGGCCACTGCCCACAATCACGGACTCAAGGTCACGGGCCATTGCCGGGCAACGCTGGGCATCAAGAACGCCCTCCGCGCCGGCTACGACACGCTGGAGCATGGCACCTTCATGGACGCCGAGGCGCTCGACTTGCTGCTGCAACGCAACACGCCTGTCGTGCCCGCCCTGCAATTCGAGCAAGCCAGCATCGAAAATGGTCCGGAATTCCGCATGCCGCGCAAGGTGATCGACGGCCATCGGGAAACGCTGGAAGGCGGGGCAGAGAGTGCCCGGCGGATTCTCAAGGCCGGCGGCCGGCTGGGCATGGGCGGCGACTACGGTTTCGCCTGGAACCCGCACGGCACCTACGCCAAGGAACTCACCTTCTTCGTGAAATACGTCGGCCTGTCGCCGCTGGAAGTGCTGACCTGCGCCACGAAGACCGGCGCGGAGATCATGGGCCGGCAAGAGGAGTTCGGCACCCTGGAAGCCGGCAAGCTGGCCGATGTGCTGGTAGTGGACCGCGACGTGCTGGCCGACATCGCCGTGCTCGAAGACCGCGCGCGTTTCGTGGCGGTGTTGCAAGGCGGGATCGTCAAGGCCGGCCAGCTGGCGCGCGGCAGCTGACCCGTTGACGGTTTGGCAGATCCACAGCACCCCCGGCAGGATTCGAACCTGCGACCGGCGGATTAGAAATCCGCTGCTCTATCCAGCTGAGCTACGGGGGCAACGCACCTCATTACGCTCCCGGACTTCGGGCATTCAGTGCGTACTCCGCACATCATCGTAACGCCAGTCGGCGGCGTGACAAGTGCTCCTGCAGGCCCGCAACCCGTAGCCAATTCACGAATAGAGCGGGGCGTCGCGGCACTCTCGCGGAATGCCGACGACGCCCCAGGCATACGCTTGATGATCGGGAGATTTTTCCGGGCGTTACTTCAATTCCTTGACGTAGACATTCTTGAACGCCAGCGGATTGCCGTGAATCTGCAGCTCGATGGTCCCTTCGGGCTTCACCTTGCCGCCGAGCATGTCCGCGTTGTCCACGACCAGCTTGTCGTTGAGCTTCACGGTGACCTTCGGCCCGATCATTTTGATGTAGAAGGTATTCCACTCGCCGACCGGCTTGTCGGCCACCACCAGCGGCACCTTGCCCGGCGAACCGGCCGGGTTATTCCACAGGCCGCCGGAACCTTCCTTGTTGTCCCAGATCTGGATCTGCGGAGCGCCGCGGACGTAGATGCCGCTGTCGCCGCCCTTGCCGATCTTCCAATCGGCCCACAGCTCGAAATCCTTGTAGTCCTTGGCGGTGGTCAGGTTCTTGCCGCCCTTGCCGGTGTAATTCAGGATGCCGTCCTGCACCTTCCAGGAATCCGCCTGCTTGTCGGCGTCCTTCCAGTTCGAGATGTCCTTGCCGTTGAACAGCGCGGTGAAGCCGTCCGGCGGCATGTTGTCCTTGGGACCGGCCTTGTCCTGGGCGCTGCTCGGCGCAACGAGCAGCGCGAAGGCGAATGACAGCGTGCTGAAGAAGAAAACTGGCTTCATCGGAGTGCCCCCTTGTGGGTGGAAGCCTGGGTGGGAGGGAAGGTCACGACAGAGGCTTATCCTGTCGAGCCAGTCCGGTAAACGCAAGGAAAAAGCCACCGACCCCGCTTGCGGTTTCGCGCATTCAGGGGACGAGTGCCGCTTCCCGCTCGAGCGCCCGCAAGGCTTCGATGACTGCGCGTGCGTCGGCGGGCCGATCTTCCTTGGCCTTGGCGAGCAGGCGGTCCACCAGCGCGGCCAGGGCGGGCGGCATTTCCGGGTTCAGTTCCCGGATCGGATACGGTTCGTCCAGGGCCAGCGCCGTCAGCGTGGCCAGGGTGTCGGCACCGTCGAAGGGCAGCCGGCCGGCGCACATGCGATACAAGACGATGCCCAGGCTGAACAGGTCCGAGCGCACGTCGAGGATTCGGCCCCGCGCTTGCTCCGGCGACATGTAGGCGGGCGTGCCCATGACCAGCCCGACTTGCGTCAGGTGCGGCGCGTTGCCCTGCTGGCGGACCAGGCCGAAGTCGAGAATTTTCACGCGCGGCGGGCCGTGCGGCCTCGTCTCCAGCCAGATGTTGTCGGGCTTGACGTCGCGGTGGATCAGGTTCTGGGCGTGGGCGGCCGCCAGTCCCTCGGCGAGTTCGCGGCCGATGCGCACGGCGTCGAACAGCGCC
>JAGVLI010000831.1 GCA_020054355.1 Planctomycetales bacterium
CGGGCCATACCAGGGCAAGCTGCCGGCCAAGTCCGTCACGATTCAGGGCAAGCCTATCGGCTGGAACCGGCTGGGCGGCTACTTCGACGCGGTCGATAAGGCGGGCAGTGCCGTCAATGTCGTCTCCTATGTCGGACTGGACAACATCTGGCAATCGGTCATGGGGCAATCGTTCGAGCGGCCCTCGGCCGAGCAGCGCGAACGGATGAAACAACTGGTCGAAGAGGCCATGAAGGACGGCGCTTTCGGCCTGTCGAGCATGCTGGCCATGCCGCCGGGGGCACTGGCCACCACCGACGATGTGGTTGAACTGTGCAAGGTGGTGGCGAAACACCGGGGCATCTACTCGTCGCACATTCGCAATGAAGGCACGAATGTCGTCGAGGCCGTCAAGGAAGCCATCGCCATCGGCGAACGGGCGGGCGTGCCGGTGGACATCATCCATCTGAAGATCGCCGACCAGAAACTCTGGGGCCGGATGAACGAACTGACGGCACTCATCGAGGATGCCCGCCAGCGCGGCGTGAATGTGCAAGCGAACGTTTATCCCTACACGCGCGGCAACAACAACCTGTCGAGCATTATTCCGCCCTGGGCGCACGAGGGCGGCACCGCTCAGATGCTGGCCCGGCTGAAAGACCCCAAGGAGCGGGTGAAACTGAAGAAGGACATCCGCGAAGGGCTACCCGGCTGGTACAACCACTATACGGCTGTGGGCGGCGACTGGGGCCGGATGCTGCTGAGCGGCAAGGGCAGCTTCGAGGGCCTGACGATGGACCGGGTGCTGCAAAACCGCGGCAAGGGCAAGGAGCCAGCGCCCGATCCGCTCGACGAGTTCTTCGATTTCCTGGTCGAGCAGGGCGGTTCGGTCCCGACCATCTACGAGCATCACACCGAAAAGGACATGAACCTGGCCCTGGTGCAGCCCTGGTGCTCCATCGGCTCGGACGGGTCGGCCTATGCGACCGAAGGGCCGTTGCGCCGCGGCAACCCGCATCCGCGCAACTTCGGCACCTTCCCGCGCGTCCTCGGCGTCTACGTCCGCGAACGCGGCTTGCTGCGGCTGGAAGATGCGGTGCGGAAGATGACCTCGCTGAACGCCGCCAAGCTGGGCCTGACCGACCGGGGCCTACTCCGCGCCGGGCAGTTCGCCGACCTGACCCTGTTCGACCCGGAGCGGGTGATCGACAAATCCACCTATACCAGCCCGTTCGCCTACAACGAAGGCATCGAGTACGTCATCGTCAACGGCCAGGTGGTGCTGGAGAAGGGCAAGCACACGGGCGCGCGCCCGGGGCGGGCGATTCGACATAGCAGCTGAGGTTCGCGCGTCGAGGAGCCATTCCATGTTCGGCAAGTGCCGGCTGATCGACCTGAGCGTGCCGTTGGAGCACCATGCCGTCAGCGAACCGCTGCCCGCGAAGATCCGCTACATCACCCACGAGGGCGAAGGACTCCAGCAGATGCGGCAGTTCTTCGGCGTGGAGCCAGTGGATCTCGTCTATTCCCACGGACTCGGCTGGGCGATCGAGGAAATCCAGGCCATCACGCATACGGGCACGCATGTCGATGCGCCGTATCACTACGCACCGACGGCGGAAGGCAAGCCGGCGCGGCGGATCGACGCGCTGCCGTTGGAGTGGTTCTTCGCGCCGGGTGTGGTGCTCGACGTCCGGCACAAGGCGGCGGGCGAGTTCATCAGCGTGGCCGATCTGGAAGCAGCGCTCGTGCGCATTGACTACCGCCTGCAACCGCTGGACATCGTGCTGCTGCAAACGGGGGCCGACAAGCGATTGAACTCGCCCGACTATTTCGCGCAGCCGGGGCTGGGGCGGGAAGGTGTGCTCTGGCTGGCCGAGCAAGGAGTGAAGGTCATCGGCATCGACGCCTATACGCTGGATCGTCCGTTCGCCAGCATGGTGGCCGACTATCGGCGCACGCGTGACGGCCGGTTCATCTGGCCCGCCCACTTCGCCGGCCTGGAGCGCGAATACTGCCAGATCGAAAAGCTGGCGAACCTCGACCAGCTGCCTCGGCCGCACGGCTTCCACGTCTCCTGTCCGCCGGTGAAGATCAAGGATGCCAGCGCCGGCTGGTGCCGGGCGGTGGCGCTGGTACCGGGGGATTGAGCAGAGAGCGGGGTGGCCAGGATCGGGGTTGCCTGCACGCAGGGGTTTTCCTATCATAGCTTTTTTCGCGGGCCTTACAGAAAGCCACTGGCCGTATGACCTCAGTTGCCGGCTCTCCATTTTCCTTTCCTTCGTCCCGCTTTCCGGATTCCAGTTGCCGCCGCAACCCGTGCCGGGTTGTCTTGCCGGCTTTGGTTTGTCGCGGAGAGTCGCATCGGTTATGATGGGCATCGGCGACCGAGCGCGGAGAGTGACGGGCAACGAGCCGCATGCCTGGCCGCAAGGCACGGTTGCAGCGCTGACCGTCGAGACCCGTCGCGGGCGTTTCATCCAGGTGATCGGGCTGGCAACCGGCTGGTCGAGATCGCCCCTTCAACCTTCGGAGTCAGGGAATGGATGATGTCATTCAGGCCAAGCTCACCGTCTTGGGGAACGAAGTCCGGGATGCCGCCATCCCCGACCAGTGCAAGCAGACTACCCTCTGGTGCCTCAAGCAATTGCCCGCCCTGTACACCAAGTTCGGCCTGACCAATGAAAGCCGGTACAGCGAAGAGATCACCCGGCTCGTCCAGGGCTTGGTGGTGGAACTGAACGGAAAATCGGGCAGTCCGGAAGCGCTCAAGCTGGCGACCAGCATTCCGGACAGCCTGCGACTGCTCCATGAGGAATTCGGGCTTCCGGTGATTCACCTGAAAGCACCCCGTGTAGCCACAACTCGATCCCGAAAGATTGGTTGATACCCATGAGAAAGAGCAAAGGACGACGCAAGGTGGGCCGGAAGAAGCGCCGGATGCGCGCCAAGATCCGCCACCGCAAGTAGCAGCAGGACGCCGGAGTCGACTTACAGCCTGGGCTGATCGGCGGGTTTGCCGGTCGGCCCTTGGTGTTTGTTCGGGCCAAGCGGTGGGTTGCGCTCCGCGAGCAGTCCCCACGGCCGGAGTCCGCGCAAGTCGGACCCTGCGGCATGGCTGCCGGAGATTCCGGCGGCACCGAACGGCCATCGACGACCAGGGTCTGGCCAGTAATGAACCGGGCTTCCTCGGAAGCGAGGAACAGCGCGGCGCAGCCCACGTCCTCCACTTCTCCCAGCGGAATCGGTCGATTCATTGTCGCGAGCTTTTCAAGCCAACCATGTGGTGGGCTTGGGGGATTTCGGCCCCTTTTCTCTGCAATGCGCTGCTCAGAGCGTTCGGAAGCAATGACGTAGGTCAGGCTTTCCAGCCTGACAGTCAGGCTGGAAAGCCTGACCTACGTTCCATGGTTTCCGTTCGCTCTAAGGCGGTTTCAAAATAATACCTCGGCCAGCTGCGACTGTACACTTTGCAGCTGACGGCGTAGGATACCTGCCTCCCCTGACCTGGAGGCCAGCCGA
>JAGVLI010000108.1 GCA_020054355.1 Planctomycetales bacterium
GCCATCGCCGTCGGCGCTCGGAGCGGCGTTGGTGCGCGGATTGCCCACCGCGCCGCAGCTGGCAAAGAGCTTGGCATCTCCGCTGAAGGCAATGCCGTAGCCGCCTTCGCCGTTGGCCGAGTTGTAAATCTGAATGCCCAGGCGAATCGCCCCGTTGGTGGGGTTCCAGACGCGGACGATGCCGTCGTCCGCGACGGAGGCCAGCAACTTGCCGTCGGCCCCGAAGGTCACGCCTTGAATCTTCAGCGTGTGACCCGTCAGCTTGCGGGTTTCCTTGGCGTTCTCCGCGTCCCAGATGCGTACCGACTTGTCATCGCTGCCGGAGGCCAGGGTCTTGCCGTCGGGTGTCCAGGCCAGCGTGGTGACGTAGCCGGTGTGTCCCTGGAGCGAAGCGACTTCCTTGCCGGCTTCGACATCGTGTAATTTGATGTCATTGCCAACCGCCCAGGCGAGTTGCTTGCCGTCCGGACGAAACGCCACTGCCACGACCTTACGCACCGGCCGGCCCTGCTGAGTGACACTGGCCGCCTTCACCGCAGCGCTGTTCTCCGGGGTCGCCCGCACGGTTTGCAACTCGCGGCCGGAAGCCACGTCCCAAATCTTGACTCAGCCATCGCGGCTGATGGTCGCCAGCCGGCTGCCGTCGCCGTTGTACGACAGATCGTCGATGCGTTCGGCATGGCGCATCCGCGGATTGCCAAACACGCGCGCGAGGTGTTCCGGCAGGTCCGTGGACGCGGCCGGCAGCATCCACCGCGCTTCGCGAAAGGCATCGCTGGCTTCGACCAGTCGGCCGGCGGCCAGGGCGGTCGCGCCCCGCTTGGCGAACTGCTCGGCCTTCTGCAGCGCTTGCGGAGAGAACTTTTCGGCCAGCTTCGAGGCAACCGCTTTATCCCGTTCTTCCTGATATTTCGTCTGCAGGGCGCGCACCATCTCGGCAGTCAGGCCGGTCTTGTTGTCGGCCCGGCTGCCGTTCCCCAGCCAGCACAGGGCGAGCATCGCCGCGCCAGCCAGCACCCACCCCGACCGCCGGCTGCCCGCCTGGTTCACTGCGTATCGCGCCCTGCTCATGATGCGTCCCTTTAGTGAATCTCGATCAGTTCTCCTCTATAGAAGACGAGTATAGGTTGTTCGGGGATTACGGGGAAGCTCTTTAGCGAGGAGAGAAGAGGGCTGAATCGGTAGGTGCCGCGAGCCGAGCGGCCCCCAGACTTTGCAATGACACGCAGTCGCCGGCGCGACAGGTCCGGCTCGGCTCGCCGGACCTACCCGGTCGCTGACGCTCCCGGCTCGCCGCGTCGAATTGCGTTCAATCGTTTGGTTGATGGAACCGCAGCGCCCGCGAACCGATCCGCGCCAGGAAACGCACTTTCTGGGCCGAGGTCAGCTCCTGTGTGAAGCGATCCTTGGCAGCCTCGATCCAGCGCACTTCCCGCTTGCCGTAGTCCGCGACGACCCGCGTCAGCACCGGGCCGGGCTGGCACAGCGCGCCGCGGATGCCGGCTTCCAGTTCGTCCGTCGAGCGGATTTCCTGATAAAAGACGCCGAAACCGCGTGCCAGGGCCTCGTAGTCCATCCGCGCCAGGATGGTGGCCGTGGTTCGCAGGTACGCCGGCTTCTGCAGCGCCTGCATGTAGTGATACGCTTGATCGTCCAGCACGAAGAATTTGACCGGCAAACCTTCCCGCGCCGCCGTGGTGATTTCCATGGCCGACATCAGGAAGCAGCCGTCGCCGGTGATGGTCGCCACCATCCGGTTCGGCTGCACGCGCTGAGCGCCCAGCGCCGCCGGGATCGACCAGCCCATCGCCTGGTTGTCGGTGGGGTTGAAGTAGGTGCGCGGCTGCTGGACGGCGAACGCCTCGGACGCATAATGCTCCGCCAGCGTCACGTCCACGAACACCAGGGCATCCGGGGACAGGCAGCGGCGCAGGGCGAGCACCAGCGCCATCGGGTCCGCGCCATGCTTGCCGAAGTTTGTGGAATTGATCTGGAGATCGAGCGCCTTTTGCCGTCGGATGCTCTCGATCAGCTTCGGATTGGCCGGCCGCTGAATGCACTCTTGCTGAGCAATCAGCCGGTCCAGGAACACGCCGGCGTCGGCGTGGACGCAGACTTCCGACTTCACGACTTGCCCAAGGTTCTTCTCGTTCACGTCCACATGGATGACATGCCGATGCTTCGGAATGGCGTAGAAGGCGGTGGACACTTCGCTGTAGCGGACGCCGATGGCCAGCACGCCGTCAACGTGCTTGAAAATATCCTCGGCGGTGCGCGTGCCGTACTTCCCGTAGCCGTAGCCGACCGCCAACGGATGGCAATCCGGGATCGCGCCCTTGCCGGAAACGCTGGTGGCCACCGGCGCTTGCAGGATTTCCGCGACCTGGGCGAGAGCCGCACTGTGGTCCATACAGCCCAGCCCCGCATAAATGCCCCAGCAGAGCTTGGAATTGCCCAGCAACCCGAGCGCTGACTGAAAGGCATCCTCGTCGAAGGGCGCGGCCGGCAAGCCCAGCGGCGCGCTCGCGAACTTGTGCGCTTCGATCAGCAGGTCGTACGGCACCACCACGGCCACCGGACCCGGTTCGCCACAACGGGCCAGGTAGAAGGCCCGGCGGACGGCATCCGGAATCTCACCCACTTCGTGGACTTCGATGACTTCCTTCGACACTTGTTTCGCCAGCCCGACCTGCGGCAGGTCGTGGACCTGGAAGGGCCGATGCTTCTCGCCGCGCGCCACGTCGCCGATGATCCAGACCAACGGCACGCTGTCGAGCAGCGCTTCGCCGACGCCGCTGAGCGAGTTGGTCACGCCGGGACCGGGCA
>JAGVLI010000047.1 GCA_020054355.1 Planctomycetales bacterium
ACGGCGCGCAGCCCAGCATGCCGACCCGCCTGGAGGTGAATAGTCTGTTGCAGCAGTCAGGGCGATAGGGACCAGCTTGACGAGGCGACAGGTTTTCAACCTGTCGGATAGGCTGAAAACCTGTCGCCTCGTCAAGCCGCAGAGACCGAGTTGCTGCGCGAAGGACAACTGCGGCGCGAACCGGGCGAAGGAAAGCCGCCGGCTTGAACGGGATCAGGAATGACCTTCGCTCCGGAACACCAGACAGTATGGAGAAAATATCGCTGCTCGGCGCGAACGATCGCGGTACAGTGGAGCGCAATGGAAGGCATGGCGCGGGCCGGGAGCCACAAGCAGGAGGTTCACCCATCTGCTGTTCGCGCTGGCCGAGCGGGATCGCTTCCCTGACACCTCGAGGACGCTCAACCATGATTACCACATGCAGCCTCCGCTTATTCGGATGTGCCTTCCTGGCATCCATCCTGGGCGTCCTGCTGCCGCTGGTGTCCCCGGCTGCCGACGAGGCGAAGAAGCCGGATGCGGACAAAGCAGCGGACAGTAAGCAGGTCAACGACAAGATCAGGGAGATTGCCGGCCGCGCCGAGGTGCTCAGGGCGGTGAAGAAGCACTTCGGCACCCTCAAGGCCGTCGATCCGATCCGGCACCGCGTCACACTGCTGCTCGAAGGCGAAACCCTGCCCAAAGTCTGGGATTTGACCCCGGACGCCGAGATCAAGCGCGCCGGTTGGTGGGCGCGGCTCGACCAGCTGACGAAGGGAGACCGCGTCTGGGTGTGGTTCAAGATCAATCGCCACGAGGAACCCGTGGCGGTGCTGATGATCTGCGACGAACTGAGCGAGCAAGACATTCATGGCGCGGGCGTCAAGATTGAAGTCCTCAACAACAAATCGGTGACGCTGAAGCCCGTCAAGGGAGCGAATCGGACTCTGCAAACGCAGGGCGTCGAGGCCAGGCGGGGCAAGGACGTCGCCGCCCTGGACAGTTTCAAGGTTGGGGAACGGGTCTTTACCCAGAGCGCGGGCGAGCGGGTGCGCTCGATCCTGGATGCGGCCGCCTTCGAGGCGCAGCGCACGGAGCAGAAAGCCGCGCTGCGCCAGCGCTGGACGGATGAAGGATTGCCCGGCACTATCACCTTCCTGCATCTCAGCGGCGAGATGGATTTCATGCTCGACCACGAAGCCATCCGCTGGGGCCGGTCCCTCCAGCCGGGCGACAAGGTCACGTTGCAGACGACGCCGCCCAGCCCGGCCGTGGTGAAGCACGTCCGGCCCTGGCGCGAACGGACCCAGCTGCGTCTGGTGGTCGGCGGCGGCGACCTGGCTGACATGAGCCTGGGACAACGAGTGCCATTGCGGATGACAGCCCCGCCGCTCGAAGTGGACACGGCCCTGTTGCCGCCCGACCTGGACCGTCCGCGCACGCGCGACGAGCGCGTCGAGTGGTTCCTGAGCAGCATCTATTGCACGTGTGCGGTGAAGGGCGATGTTTGCACCGGCCACTTCTACACCCTGGCGAGCTGCAATCCCAACGCCTGCGCCGCGCCGAACGACATGCGCAAGCAACTGTCTTCCCTGATCGACACCAGTCTGAGCGACAAGCAGATTTTTGAAGCGTTGCTCAAGGAGCATGGTCCGCACTTGCTGCGTCCGCACTTATTGCCGTGAGGATTGCTACGCTGCTCCGAAACTTCGCGAACCTGGATGATGAGAGGTGTTCGATGCGGATCCATGCGGCCCTGCGCTCCGGTCTGCTGCTCGTCCTGTGTGTCAACCTGGCGGCCGCCGCCGAAGCGCTGAAATCCGGTCCCCAAGTCGGCGAGGAACTGCAAAAGACCTTCGAGCCGGTGAACCTCACGGGGCCGGATGTCGGAGAGAAGACGTGTGTGCTGTGCGAGTACGGGGCAAGCCCGGTAGTAATGGTGTTCGCCCGCGAAGTCAACGAACCGTTGACCCGCCTCATCAAGCGCCTGGACGCTGCGACCGCGCAGCATAAGGATCGCGGAGTAGCAACCTGCGTCATATTGCTCAGCGATGAGCCGGAGCCGGCCAAGAGGTTGCAGCAACTCGCCGCGCGGGAGAAAATCCAGCACACCATCTTGCGGACCTACCAGGCGGCAGGCCCGAAGGGCTACAACGTCGCCGAGGACGCCGAGATCACCGCGATCTTGTTTCTCGATCGGTTCGTGAAAGCCAATCATGTTTTCAAGGCCGGCGAACTGCAAGACAAGGGCATCGAGGCCGTGGTGGCGGACATAGCAAAAATCCTGCCGACCAAGAAGTAACTACCGCGCCGCCAGCAGGCGCTCCGCATTCGAGTGATAAACCATTTCCAGCACTTCAATCGGCAAGTCGATGCCGCCTAGCAGCGGGGTTGATGGACCGCCAGGCTCCGCGATGTAGTCCGCATCGGCGATGGGACTGCGGCCCTGCCAGTCGCTCTCCCAGAGCGTGCGCTGGCACCAGTAGCGGCTGACGTAGTGCTGGCGCGGCAGTCCGTGCCGCGTCACCAGGTCGGAGCCGAAGAGGAACCTCGCCGGATACCGGCAGATCAGCGAACGCACCGCTTCGCCTCGGGCCGAAACTTCGCGTACTTGCCACTTGGTGGCGCTGGTGTCGAGGTAGAAGTTCGGAAAGCGCTCCAGCAGAGCTTCCAGGTGGTCCGGATGCTCCACGTCGCCGCCCATGTGCGCGCCGATCCAGTTCGCTTCGGGAAACGCTTCCAGCATGCGAATCAACCCCGGGTACTGGTCCGGCTTGGTGCCGTACTTCGCGCTGTCGGTATAGACCGTGCGAAACCAGGCGTCGGGGTCGCCGACATGGACCATGAAGAGGCGAATGCCCGCGGCAATGGCGCGCTGGGCCGCGACCATGCGCCAGGGCGCATCGACCAGCAAGCCCCGGTCCCGCCCGCGCGGCGCTGCCCAAAACTTGACGATCTCGATCCCCTCGGCCAGGAACCGATCCAGCAGGCGGTAGGCTTCATCGTCCGGCGTGTCGATCGTCTGCTTGGTGATCGAGCCGTTGAAGCCGAGACGTTGACCGAAGCGCTCGCGCAACGCGGGAATATGTTCCGGGGGACACATCGTGCAAAT
Organism: Planctomycetales bacterium; assembly: GCA_020054355.1. Classification (GTDB taxonomy): domain Bacteria; phylum Planctomycetota; class Planctomycetia; order Gemmatales; family Gemmataceae; genus JAGVLI01. The sequence continues at coordinate 3,092 of JAGVLI010000047.1, forward strand.
TCGGCCGACCTGGAACTCGGTCGCGACCTCAAGCATGGTCGCCGCTTGCGCCAGGCTGGCTTCCGGGTCGGGCGACGACGGGTCGGTTGGCTGCGTCAGCGTGACATGGCTGTGGATGTCGAGCAGCGGCGGGCCTTGGTAGCGGAAGTGGCCGCGCTGGGCGTAGTCGATGCCAGTGACATTGTGTTCGGGCGCCGACGCGGAGTGTGCGGTGGTACTCATATAGTGATTCTAGTGCCAAATCGAGTGGCCGCTTACCCGTGGGTTACGATTCCAATCGTGACAAACTCCAGTCTGTCACGATTGGAATCGTAACCCACGGACGAGCATTGCCTGGAAGCAGCACTACCGCGCGGCACTGGCCGGACCAACAGTTGCACTTGTACCTGTAGCTCGGTTCTGCGAGCAATAAGGGAGGAAACGGCGGCGTTTCCCGAAAAATGAACCGTCCTGTCCGTGGAGCCGTGCATGAGCGTCCTGCTGAGCGTTCAAGGATTGACCAAGGCTTTCGGTCCCCGGCCATTATTCGCCGACCTTTCTCTCGACCTCCGCGCCGGCCAGCGCGTCGGCCTGATCGGTCCCAACGGCTCCGGGAAATCGACGCTGCTGAAACTGCTGGCGGGCAGCGCCGAACCGGACGCCAGCCTGG
>JAGVLI010000793.1 GCA_020054355.1 Planctomycetales bacterium
ACAGGGCGCGGTGGTCCGCACAGAGCACCCTACAATATTCCGTAGGGTCCGCTGTGCGGACCGAGCGCCGCCGCTACACTCGGTTGCGAACTGCTCTAAGGACAGGTGCAAACCGCTCCAATGCCGCCGACCTCGATCGTCGCGCGCGGAACCTTCCCGCGCGAAATGGCTTCTTCGGGAAGTGATTGTTCGTATCTTCTTACCGCGCCCCGTTGCCGTCCGTGCCGTGCCCGACCGCGTTGCGCACCGCATCCACCGCCAGCATCGAATCGCGCATCTGCGAGGCCAGGTCTTGCAGGTGCCCCGGCGAGTGCGGGATCGGGATCGTGTTGCTGTGCGACGAAGCGCCGATTTCCTTGTGCGTGTCGAAATACTGCGTCATCAGCACCAGGTTCATCACGTCCTGCGGCGTGGCGCCGGGCACGCTCTTCTGGAATTCATCCACCGAGTCCCGCAGACCTTCCACGATTGCCTTGCGCTGATCGGCAATGCCCTTGCCTTGCAGCGCCTTGCTCTGGGCTTCCGCCTCCGCTGCCTTCACCTTCAGGATGCGCTTGGCCTCGCCCTTCTCGGTGACAGGCGTGCTAAACCGCAAGCGGCCAGCGGCTTCGATTGTCTGGCGGCGCTGCCCATGCTAGCATACTGCTCTCGCTTGCCGCACCGCTGCTTCCAGGGAGGGATCATCCATGCGGGTCGCGCTGCTCGGCGCCAACGCCCTGGCCGGCGACGCTCTCGGCCAGCAACTGGCGGAGAAGGTCGCCTTTCTCACGGAAACCGGGGCCGAGGTCCGCGTCTTCGTCGAGGACGACCGACACGTACATCCGGTCGTCCGGCCGTATTGCCGGCGAGCGGCCGGCGACGCCCTCGACCCGGAAGCCTGGACCTACCTCGCCGCCGCCGATCTGATCGTCGCGGACTACAGCCAGTTCTATTCGCTGCTGCATCTCTTGCCGTTGCTGGCGGGCGGCAAGGCCCGCATCGTGCTGGACTATCACGGCGTCACGCCGCCGCATCTCTGGAACGGCCCCAATCGCGAACCGCTCGAACAGGGCAGCCGGCAACGCGGCCTGGTCTGGAGCGCCGACCTGGCCGTGACCCATAGCCGGTTCGGCCGCGCGGAGTTACAGCAACCGACGGGCTTTCCCGACGAGCGCACCGCCGCGCTCGGCTATGTCATCGACACCGACTTCTTCCAACCTGGACCGCCCGGTCGTTCTCTGCACGAACGCCTGGGCCTGCAAGCAGCCACGCTGCTGCTCTTCGTCGGCCGGCTGGCGCCCAACAAGCGAACGCCGTTGCTGGTCGAAGCGCTCGACCGCCTGCGCGATTTGACGCCGCCGGTCCATGCCGTCTTCATCGGGCCGTGCCACGACGTATATCACCTCGAAGCCGAGCGCTGCCGGCAGCGGGCGGCGGAATCGGACCTGGCCGACCGCGTCCACATTCTCGGCCAAGTCGTTGCCGACTGCCTGTGCGATGCGTATCGCTCGGCCAGCGTGTTCGTCATGCCCTCGCTGCACGAGGGCTTCTGTCTGCCGGTGCTGGAAGCGCTGGCTTGCGGACTGCCGGTCGTGGCGGCGCGCAGCAGCGCGTTGCCGGAGACCGTCGGTCCGGCCGGATTGACTTTTCAACCTGACGATGTGGACGACCTGGCCCGGCAGGTTCGTCGGGTACTCCTCCCGGTAGGGTCCGCTGTGCGGACCACGGAACCATCCGAAACTCCGGTCCGCGCAGCGGACCCTACGCATTCGAGGCCGCCAAGCGGCTCGGCGATTGCCATCGTTTCGGGGCGTTACGGCAGCGCTTTCGTCGGCGGCGCGGAGACTTCCCTGCGGACCATAGCGACCGCACTGCATCAAGCCGGATACCGTGTGGAAGTCTTCGCCACCTGCTGGCAGGACGAGAACGACTGGACGGATCGCAGCGCTGCTGGCAGCAGCATCGAGGCAGGCATTACGGTCCATCGTTTTCCGCTCGATGCGCGGGATGCCGAGGAATATCGCCTGGCACAGCAAGCCATCGGCGATGGCAGCGCTTCATCGGAAGCCGAACAGCGGTTCTTGCAACACTCGCTGAACTCCAGCGAACTGCTCGCGGCGCTGGAGCAGCGCCGCGAGCAGTTCGCCGCCATCATCGTCGGGCCGTATCTCTTCGGTCTGACCCACGAGGTCGCCCGGCGCTTTCCGGCCCAGACGCTGCTATTGCCCTGCTTCCACGACGAACCAGCCGCCCGACTGCCGGCGCTGCGGGAGACCTATCGGCAAGTGGCCGGCATCCTCTATCACAGTCCGGAAGAGCAAGCCTTCGCCGAAGCCGAACTGGGGCTGAATCATCCCGGTGCCGTTTGCTGCGGCACATTCATCGACCTGGCGAGCGAGGGGCGTCAGCCCCCCGTGGAACGGCCGGCAACCGGCCTTGCGCACGGGGGGCTTACGCCCCCCGCTCGCCCGCAATACGTCGTCTACGCCGGCCGCTATTCGCCGCTGAAGAACCTGCCGCTGCTGTTCGATTTCGCGCGCCGTTACTCCGCTCGCCATCCGGAGCGGTTCAAGTTCGCCTTTGTGGGCCAAGGCGAGCAGCGCATCCCGGATGAACCGTGGGCACAGGATCACGGCTTCGTGCCGGAGGCAGTGCGCAGCGAACTGATTGCGGGCGCGGCTGCTCTCGTGCAGCTATCCTGCCTGGAATCGCTGTCGCTGGCTGCCCTGGAAGCGTGGTCGCTGGGTACGCCGGTGATCGCGCATCGGGATTGTGCCGTGCTGGCCGGGCAGCTGCAGCGCTCCGGCGGCGGCCAGGCCGTCGGCAACTACGAGGAATTCGCGGCATTTCTCGACGAACTCTGGGAACACCCCGAACGGCGGGCCACGCTCGGCGAGTTCGGCCGACAATATGTCATCCAGGAATACGGTTCTCGCGACCGCTTTACTCAACGCCTCACGTCAGCGTTAGCAGACATGCAACGGCCCCTGGCCGAACGGCTCCGCGAACGGGGCCTGATCCGTGCATCGACCTATGCGCGCGCCGCCTGGCGACAGCAATTCGCGCACATTCTCGAACGAGTGCTGCACGAAGGCCCGCGTCCGTTTCGGGAACGAGTGGAGGTGGAACTGAAGTCGTCGTCCCGGTCGGTCGCGGCCGGGCAAGCGGCCCTGCTGGTCGCGGTGCGCGTGCTGAATCGCGGAACGCATGTCGCCGTCGCGGAAGGACTGGCCCGGCTGGTATTGCGCTGCCGAGTCGTGAATGAAGGGGGGGAAGTCCTGAGCGAATCCAGACCCACTTCCTTGCCCGGATTGATAATGCCGGGGCAGTCCGTGCCGGCCGCCATGACCGTGCCGGTTCCCCAGGTTCCGGGAGACTATCGAGTCGTGTTTTGGGCGGAGCGCGTGGACTCGGCAAGCCAGGCAGGCGATGTAAGCCAGGCGGCGGTCATGCAGCTGCTGGTCGAACCCGCCGGTATGGCAACATCCCCGCAGACCGGCGGCACGATGCTCGAAGCCGTGCAGTCCGCCTTGGCTGCCGCCCAGCAGGTGCAAGAACTGCCCGCCGGCTACGAGGACGTGACCGAAGGCTGGCTGGCCAACTGGAAACGCCGGCTGAAAAGCAAGCTGCTGAACAATTTTCGCCGCGCCTTTGTGGAGCCGGGTTTCCGCCGGCAATCGGCCTTCAACCGTTACGTTTTGACCGCGCTCCAGGAACTGGCCGAGCACGGCGCCGCGCTGGAACACGCCGGGCAGCGCAATATCCCGCATTCCACTCGCGAAGAAGAGTTGGTAGAAGAGTTGACCCGGACCCGGCAACGCTGCGCCCTGCTCGAAGAACGGCTGGCCCGGCTGGAAGCACGGATGCTCGAAGGGGAGAACGCCTCCACATGAAATGCCTCGTCACCGGCGCGGCAGGGTTTATCGGCTCCCACCTGTGCGAACGGCTCCTGCATGCCGGGCACCAGGTCGTGGGCGTCGATGCCTTCATTCCCTACTATCCGCGCGCGGACAAGGAAGCCAACTTGCTTGCCGCCCGCCGGCAGCGCTGGTTTTCCTTTCACGAGGCCGACCTGCGCCGCGACCCGCTCGATAGCCTGCTGGCCAACGTGGAAGTCGTCTTTCATCTCGCCGCCATGCCCGGCCTGACCCGCAGCTGGACCGACTTCGACCTCTACGAAAGCTGCAACGTGACCGGCACCCATCGCTTGCTCGCAGCGGCCCTGCGCATGGCGCGCTTGCCGCGCTTCATCTGCGCCAGCACTTCGTCGGTCTATGGCCGTTACGGTTCCGGCGACGAGCAGTTGCCGACCCGGCCCATCTCGCCCTATGGCGTCACCAAGCTGGCGGCGGAGAACCTGTGCCGGGCCTTCGCCGATGAACACGACTTGCCCCTGGTGGTGCTGCGTTACTTTTCGGTCTACGGTCCCCGGCAGCGGCCCGACATGGGCTATCATCGCTTCGTGCAAGCGCTGCTGGCCGGCCAGCCGGTGACGGTTTGCGGCGACGGCATGCAGGTGCGCGGCAATACCTACGTGGCGGATTGCGTGGAAGCCACCGTGGCGGCCGTGCAGGCGCAGCCGGGCGAGACGTACAACATCGGCGGCGGGGAAGCGGTTTCGGTCTGGGACGTGCTGCGCAAGCTCGAAG
>JAGVLI010000460.1 GCA_020054355.1 Planctomycetales bacterium
CTGGACGGAGCGGGCCGGTTCGAGCTGCCGGCGCAGCCGGTTGCGGGCGACGTGCAGCCGGCGCTTGATGGTGCCGATGGGCGTCTCGAACTCCCGGCTCATCTGCTGCAACGACTGGCCCTGGATGTAGAACGCCACCAGGGTCTCCCGGTCCAGCGCCTTCAACCGGCGCAGGCCGTCCCAGACTTCTTGACGGTCCTCGTCGCGGACCAGGGCGTCGAGCGGACCGCGATCGCTGGCGGCGACGTTTTCCAGCATCTCGGTTTCCGCGCCGTGGACCGGACCGCCGCGCGTCAAGCGGTTGATGGCCAGCCGCTCGGTGATGCGCCGCAGCCAGCCGGCGAAGCACTGCACGTCGCGGAGCTGGGGCAGCTTGTCCATCACGCGGACGAACACCGTCTGGGCCAGTTCCTCGGCCTCGGTGGGGTTGCGCAGCTTGGCCAGGGCCACCGCGAACACGGTGGGCTGGAACTGGCGGACCAGGTCGCCGAAAGCGGTCTGGTCGCCGGCCTGAGCGCGAATCACCAGCGTTTTGATCTCTTCCGAGAACATCTGTGAACCTTTCCCGATCCAATCTGTATGAAGGGCCACACCCGCACGAGCAAGTCCGCGCGTCCCAGGATCAAAAAATGGGACGGCGAACGCCGAAACGACAGGGGTGCCGCTTGCGGCTTAGCACTCGGAGGCGCCGGCGACGGCGTCACGAAACGGGGACATCACGACGGAAGGTGCAGTGGGGCGGCTCGAGGTCCATGCCTGGGAAAAGGCACGGACGAGCGCCGGCCGCCACGTCCCGCTCCGGGATGCGTCCGCGTTTCGTCCAGCTGGGAAAGAGTCTGGAAGGTTTGGTGCAACCGGGTAGTTCGCGGTGGACCGTCTAGCGGCCCACCCGTCGTCTACCCGATGCTCTCTCCCCGCGTCGAAGTCGTGAACGTCCCGCTTAACCGCCCAAACTGAGCGGTTACGGCTGTCGTCCGTGGAATCGCCTGCAAGCGATTTTGGGCTTGCAGATGAATCCGTGAGACTTCGGCCGAGGGACGTCCGCGTTCCACTTCAGCCGGGCGTAGGCCGAGCGGAAGCTGTTCCACCGAGCAGGTCCTGCGCGACAGGACTGCGGTTCTGGCGGAACTGGCGGAACCTCGACTGCGGAGACCGCCCTGCCAGCAGCTACCGGACCGACCGGCCCGACCGAACGCATCATCCATGTCATCATGGACATGCTCCGGTTTGGGCTGATTACCGACCGGCGGATAGCCTGGCGTGGCGTCACAGATGGGGTAACGGCTCGCCGAGGTCTGGTCCGCGGCCGCGGTGGAACCGATGCGCTTCATGCTGGTTCCGACGTTGCCGTTGCCGGCAACCACACGCAGCACCAGAGCTTGCAGGTTCTTCACGGCCATGGGAGACCTCCGGCGATGATAAGAGGACAGTGAATGCCCCAGCCGAAGCGGGGCTTTCGGGTTCAGGATGCTGAAATCGGCTGCTTCCTCATTGAGTAAGACAATCGGGCGAATGCTTTATCGGTTAGCGACGCTTCGGAGAAGCGTTTTGCCCCGACAAGCAAGTATACGCTGGCAAAGGGCGAACTTTTTCAGGATTTTGCCAGCAACCGGCGAAAAAAGCCGCGACACAATGGTCGCTTCCAGGCTCGACACAGTGGCGGCGAAGGAGGTTCGCGAAAAAAGATGGAAAAAGTGCGCGGTGTAAACTGGCTCCGCCAAATTGGTGCGTGGCGGAGTCATCGAAAGCAGCCGCCTGCCGCATTGGCAGTTCACTGGTGTGACAGCCGAAGGGCAAAGCGAGCCTATTCCTTTGCCGGCCGCCAACCACCAGGTTCCACGATTAGATCGTAGGTCGTCTTGAAATCGGCGACGTGTTCCAGTGCATTGCCCAATGGCAGCCCCTGGCCAGTCAGCCCCTGCTTCCAGGCCCGTTGATCGATGGTGCCCAGCACCAGGTACGAGCCGCCGATCCTCTCCGGCGCGAGCCGGGACAAAGTGTTCGCCAGTTCGGCGTCCAGCTCATCCTGATGGACCATGATGAGTTCGCAGCGGTTGCACCAGCGGCAAGTCTTGCCGAGCGCCACCGGCCCCCAGTCATTGAGGTGAATGAAGAGGGCGAACTTGCGCAGGAAGGTGAGCTTCTTGCACTTGGGACACTTGCTCAACCGCTGGTCGAGATACGGATTGAGCATGAAGGAGTAGCGCGGCGGCAGTTTGCCGATGTGCTTCTTCTTGGCCACGGATCACCTCCGCACGCTGGTTGGCTGCTTCAAGCCTGCGGTCCTGAAGCTTCCCCGCAGGAGGTTGATTTGCAAATATCGTTCCGCAGGGCGATGCAGGCGTCCAGGTCGCCACTGAAATCGGCGCCGGAAGGCACCCGGCATCATGACCCCTTGATGTTGCGCCAGAGATCCGCGGAGACAAAACGGGACAGGTGCCCCACATTGGTCGTTGCGATCACGACATCGGTGATGCCCAGCGTATGGGCTTGGCTGGCCAGAATCATGTCGCTGTCGATGGTCTTGTCGCCCGCCGTGGGCTGTCCAGTCTGCCTGGCAGTCGCCCAAAACTGGGCCGCTTGCCGCATGGCTGCGGTGGTGATCGGCAGGTACTCCAGCAAATCTGCGAGAGCATCCAATTGGGCGAGTCCCTTCATTTTTTTCGCCCGCAGCAATTCCCGGCGCACTTCGTAGTCGGCTATTTCAGGAATGATGACCCGCATCTCGGCTGCAAGCAGTTCTTGCAACCAGTGCGCACAAGCGGCACTGGCCGCCGACCGCCTCGGATTCGTCACCAACCCAAGCAGGCCAGCATCGAGTAAGACTGCTCGGCTCACCAGGTCACTCCCTTCAATTCTGGCGGAAACAGCTGCCGATTCGAGGATCGGTCTTCATCCAGGACACGAATCAGGTAGTCTCCCGTTTGCTGGTGCTCGCCAGCGTCCTCTTCATCGATCCACGACTGGAGCAAAGAGACGGCTGCGGCGCGACGTTCTCTCGCCGCTGATTGCCGGGAGAGTAGTTGCACCGCGTAGGTTTCAACGGTCAGACCGAGACGCCGGGCTTCCTCCGCCAGGCGTTGTGCCAACTCGGGAGACAACGACAGCAGCAAGGTCATGAACGGTACTCCTTTGCTCGCAAGAGCGAACCGAGAATAACCGGATGGCATCCGCCTGCATCGCGGTCGTGGAGAGGCTGCTCCTGGAATGGCCTACAGCTGCGTCTCCGCCAGTTCAATCGCCCGCAGCAAGCCCATCGCCTTGTTCATGGTTTCCTGGTATTCGCTTTCCGGCACGCTGTCGGCGACGATGCCGGCGCCCGCTTGCATGTAGGCCGTCTGGCCGAGCAGCACCATCGTCCGCAGGGCGATGCAGGTGTCCATGTTGCCGCTGAAATCGGCGTAGCCGACCGCGCCGCCATACGGGCCGCGCCGGTGGGGTTCCAGCTCGTCGATGATTTCCATGGCGCGGACCTTGGGAGCGCCGCTCAGGGTGCCGGCCGGCAAGCAGGCCCGCAGGGCATCGAACGAACTCTTGCCCGGTTGCAGCCGGCCGCTGACCGTGCTGCAGATGTGCATCACATGGCTGTAGCGCTCGATGCTCATCACATCGCTCAGCTCCACCGTGCCGTAGCGGGCCACCCGGCCGATGTCGTTGCGACCGAGATCGACCAGCATGATGTGCTCGGCCCGCTCCTTCGGGTCGCCGATCAGCTCCGCCGCCAAACGGTCATCTTCTTCCTCAGTCTTGCCGCGCCGGCGCGTGCCGGCCAGCGGGCGGATGACGGCCTTGTCGCCTTCCACGCGCACCATGATTTCCGGCGAAGCGCCGACCAGGCAGAGCGGTCCCGCCTTGAGGTAAAACATGAACGGCGACGGATTGATGACGCGCAGCGTGCGGTAAATGTCGAAAGGTCGGGCTTTCGTCTCGGCGACCAGCCGCTGGCTCAGCACCACCTGGAAGATATCGCCGGCCTTGATGTATTCCTTGCACTTTTCCACGGCCTGATGAAACTCTGCCTGGCTGAAGTTCGAGCGATAGGGCACCTTCACCTCTCCCTGGGGGGGAGAGACGTCGGTCAGCTGCAAGTCGGCCACGCCTTGCTGCAAGCGTTCGACGAGCCGGTCCACGCGCTGGCAGGCGGTATCGTAACTCTTCTTCAAGTGGTCCAGATCGACGTGGGCATGGGCAACCGCCGCGATGGTCTTGTTGATGTGATCGAAGATGACCATGCGGTCGTAAAAGGCAAAGCCCAGGTCGGGCAACTTGCGGTCGTCCGGCGGCGCGTTGGGCAGGTTTTCGACGTAGCGGACGGCGTCGTAGCCGGCGTAGCCGACCGCCCCGCCGCAGAAGCGCGGCAGCCCCGGCACATGCGGAGCGCGGTACTTCGCCACCAGTTCCTCCAGCAGTCGCAGAGGGTCGGCATGCTCCTGGTCGCCGACCAGCCAGCGTTCGCTGCCCGGCGTCCGCGACGCCAGGATCACTTTCTTGCCAAAAGCCTCGAAGCGCAGGAACGGCCCGGAACCGATGAAGCTGTAGCGTCCCACCCGTTCGCCGCCGACCACGCTCTCCAGGATGAACGACCAATCGCCTTCCTGAATCTTGCAGAAAGCGCTGACGGGCGTGAGCGTGTCGCCGATCAGCTGGCGATAGACCGGCACCAGGCTGGAGCCTTTCGCCAGCTCGCTGAATTCCTCGAACGAGGGACGGTAACGCATGAATCTCTCCGGACAGGCCGCAGCGCTCGCCTTCGGCTCGCGGCTAAACGATCGAACTAGTTCAGCGCCTCGAAAATCGTCGAAATACCTTGTCCCGCGCCGATGCACATCGTCGCCAGGCCGTAACGCGCCTTGCGTTCGTGCAGGTTGTGAATCAGCGTGGTGGCAATCCGCGCCCCGCTCGCCCCCAGCGGATGGCCGATGGCCAGCGCCCCGCCGTTGACGTTCACCTTCTCCGGGTCGGCCTTCAGCGCCTTGATGACCGCCAGGGTTTGCGCGGCGAAGGCTTCGTTGATCTCGATCAGGTCGAGGTCTTCCAGCTTCAGGCCGGCGCGCTCCAGGACTTTGTGCGTCGCGGGCACCGGGCCGATACCCATCACCGATGGATCGACGCCGGCCACCGCCATCGCCTTGATCCTGGCAATCGGCTTGAGGCCCAGTTCTTTCGCCCGCTCCTCGGACATGATGAGCAGCACGGCCGAACCGACATTCAGCGGACTGGAATTGCCGGCGGTCACGCTCCCGCCGTCGGGCATGAAGGCTGGCTTGAGTGCTCCCAGCGATTCCAGGCTGGTGTCGCGGCGGATGCACTGGTCCTCGGTCAGCTGCCGGCGGCGGCCTTCCTCGTCCTTGCCCCAGGTGGGGATGACTTCCTTGCTGAAGCGGCCGGAATCTGTTGCCTTGGCTGCCCGCTGATGGCTGCGCAGGGCGAACTCGTCCTGCTCTTTCCGGCTGATCTTGTAGCGCATTGCCAGGTTTTCCGCCGTCAGTCCCATGTTCAGCACGGCCGGACTGTGGCGATAGAAGAAATGCGGATTGGGGGTATAGCCGGCTTCCATCGGCAGATGGTGCATGTGCTCCACGCCGCCGGCGAGTTGCACGTCCTCGCAGCCGGCGGCGATGCTCTGCGCCGCCTGGTTGATGGCCTGCAAGCTGGAGCCGCAGTTGCGATTCACCGTGACGCCGGCGACTTCCACGGGCAGGCCAGCTATCAATGCGGCCATCTTGGCCACGTCGAAGCCTTGCTCGCCGTGCTGGTTGACGCAGCCCCAGTGAACGTCTTCCACGTGCGAAGCCGGCAGCCCGACCCGGGCGAGCAAGGCTTGCATCAACTCGGCCGACAGGTCGTCGGCGCGGACTTCCCGGAAAATGCCCTTCTCCGGATGAGCGCGGCCAATCGGGGTGCGGACGGCATCGATGACGACGGCGGAGCGCATGATCGTTTTCTCCTGTGGTGCGGACCCAGGAATTGTATCGAGAAGTCCCTGCAGCTTGCCAGGGCGGGACCGGATAGTTGTGGCGGAGACCGAAAGAACGCATAATCGCCGCATCCAGCGGCCTTTTGCCCGTGGGTCACGATTCCGATCGTGACAGACCGTGGAGACTGTCACGATCGGAATCGTGCCCCACGGGCCGCGGCATCTCTCGAAATGCCCGTGGGTCACGATTCCGATCGTGACAGACCGTGGAGACTGTCACGATTGGAATCGTGCC
>JAGVLI010000931.1 GCA_020054355.1 Planctomycetales bacterium
AGGCGCAGCACGATCGGCATGGCCAGGCCGAACAGAGCCGCGCCGGTCACGCCACCGGCGATGCCGCCGAACACCGACAGCATGACCTTGACGTTGCCCATCCAGAGCAGGGCCACCAGGGCCACCACGCCGCCGCTGGCCACGCCGAGCAGCAGTCCGGTCAGCAATTCGACCCGCAACATCCGGAAAATCGCGCGGGCGTTCAGCGTCTTGCCTTGCAGCATCGGCAGCGCCAGGCTGACCGACTGGATGCTCACGCTTTCCGCCAGCGCCAGGACGACCTGGATGAACATGGCCAGCGCCACCACGCGGTCCAGTTCTTCCTCGAACAGGCCGGAAATGAAGGCCGCCAGGATGCCGCCGCCGATGTTGCACAGCAGCCAGGGAAACCGGCTGCGAAATGCCGCCAGCGCCGACCCCGGCTGCGCCTGCGTCAAGTGGACGCCGACCAGCTGAAAGAGATTGTCGAGCTGCTCGCGGTGCTCCAGTTCGCCGAGATCGCCGAGTTCTTCCGTGTACAGCTCGACGTCCACCACGCCAATCATGCGCCGTTGCTCGTCGATGATGGGAAAGGCCAGCAAGCGGTGCAGCGTGAAGAACTCGCAGGCTTCCAGGACCGTGGCGCTGGTGGGGATGGCGATGACGTGGCGCACCATGATGTCGGCGACCGGCGTTTCCGGCGCGCTCAGCAGCAGGCGTCGCGTCGGCAGCACCCCGCACAGCTTGCCGTCCGCGTCCAGCACGTAGAAGTAGATGATCCGCTCACCGGTCGGGCGCTGCCGGAAGCCGGCGAGCGCGTCGTTGACGGTCTGATCGACGGCAACATGGCTGAACTCCCGGCGCATGTGGTTGGTGACGGGATCGTTGAGATGGGCGCGGTCGAATACTGGCATCACACCTCCTTCGATGAAACAACTCAGGTCAAGCGTTTGCGGAATTTCAGCATGCTCGCCAGCAACACGCCGCAGGCCATGCCCCAGAGTACCAGCGCGTGCGTTTGCAGTTCGGCCCAGCCGGCGCCGCGCAGGATCACGCCGCGCGCCGCGTCGATCATCCAGGTCGTCGGAATGAAATGGGCGACGAAATAGAAAAACGGCGGCATCGAGTCGATCGGAAAGACGTAGCCCGACAGAAAGATCGACGGGATCACCGTAGCCATCGACATCTGCATGGAAGCGTCGCGCGTGCTCGCCCGCGTCGAGATCCATAGCCCCAGGCCGAGCATCGACAGCACGAACGGCAGCATGACCAGGGCCAGCGTCAGGAAATGGCCGTGGATCGGTACCTGGAAGACCGTGCGCATCAGTACCGTGATCGTGCAGAACTCCACGAAGGTCAGCACCAGGTAGGGCGCCAGCTTGCCGAGCATCAGTTCGCTGGAGCGCACCGGCGTCATGAAGAGCTGCTCCAGCGTGCCGTTCTCCTTTTCGCGGACGATGGCGTTGGCCGTCAGCATCACGGCCATCATCTGGCACATCACCACCAGCAGGCCGGGGATGAAGAAGTTCGCGGAACGGGTGTCGGGATTGAACAGCACGCGCGGCCGGGCCTCGACCGGCAGCGTTTCGGACAGCCGTTGCGCCATCAAGTGCTTGAGCGATTCCCGCAGGGCGATGGCATTGCTGATGTTCACCGCCGCGGCTGCGATGCTCGACTCCGAGCCATCGACCAGCACCAGGACTTGCGCCGTCTGGTTGGCCAGCAGCCGGCGCGAGTAGTCTTCGGGAATCTGGATGCCGACCCGCGCCTCGCCGGCGACGATAGCCTGGCTCAGCTCCCAGGGCGTGGACACTTCCCGGATGATGCGAAAATCCTCGGAGTTCACGAAGCTGTCGAGCAGCACCCGGCTTTCCTGCGTCTTGGCCTGATCGAGCACCACCGTGCGGACGTGGCGCACGTTGGTGTCGATGGCGTAGCCAAGCATGAACATTTCGACGATGGGGATGAACAAGCTGAAAAACAGCGTCATCGGATCGCGCAGGATATGCAGCAATTCCTTGCGGGCGACCGAAGCGGTGCGCTGCCAGGCCGCGGCGGATGGCTTCGACGTGATCTCCAACGACACTCACTCCTTCTGCTGCGCCCGCGACAGCGTCACGAACACGTCTTCCAGCGTCGGCTCGCCGGGCCGCACTTCCAGCCCTTCCAGACCCAACGCGGCGTTCGAGCGATCGGCATCCACCAGGGCGTGTACGCTCTGACCGAATATAGTGGCCTGCCGGACCCCCGGCCGGGTGCGCAGCCGTTCCAGCACCTCGGCGGAATCGGTGCAGAAAATCTCCAGCCAGCGCGTCCCCGGCACGTTCACGCCCGGCAAATGCTTCAACTCGGCGGGCGTGCCCAGCGCGAGCAGCTTGCCCAGGTAAATGTAGCCGACGCGGGCGCAGCGCTCGGCTTCGTCCATGTAGTGCGTGGTCACGAACAGGGTGATGCCGCTGGCCGCCAGCCGAAACAGCAAGTCCCAAAGATCGCGGCGGGCCACCGGGTCGATGCCGGCCGTCGGCTCGTCGAGAAACACCAGTTGCGGCTCGTGCAGCAGGGCACAGGCCAGCGCCAGTCGTTGCTTCCAGCCGCCCGACAGCCGGCCGGCGCGCCGTTGCAGGTAGGGGGCCAATCCGGTCTGCTCGATCAGCTGCGCCTGGCGCGACCGGCCCTGCTCCGCTGTCAGGCCGTAGATGCCGGTGTAGAAATCGAGGTTTTCCTGGGAAGTCAGGTCTTCGTACAGCGAGAACTTCTGCGACATGTAGCCGATATTCGCCCGGATGTTTTCGGCATTCCGCTGCACGTCGTAGCCCAGGACGACAGCCGAGCCTCGCGACAAATCCACCAGGCCGCACAAGCCGCGAATCAGCGTCGTCTTGCCGGAACCGTTGGGGCCAAGCAGGCCGAAGACCTCGCCGCGCTGCACGTTCAAGCTGACGCCGTCCACCGCGACGACTTTGCCGAAGCGAATCTCGGCATCCTGCACGTCAATGACTGGCTCGCCATTGAACTGCTGTGAAGGGCTTGGCATGATTGACTCGACATCGTAGCCCGCCGCTCCGCGGCGGATCGCGGCGCAGCCGCGTTGCAGCGCCTGCGGCTGGCTCATTATTCCTGGGCGACGAACCAGAAGCCCAATGGCGCCTTGCCGCGCTGCACGTCGCTGGCGAGGGACTCGCGGCTGCGCCGCTCGTCCCGCCGCGGAGCGGCGGGAGATC
>JAGVLI010000454.1 GCA_020054355.1 Planctomycetales bacterium
CGACGCTCTTCCGATCTGGGCGCGACGTGCAAGAGCGCGTAGAGCCGCTTCAGCGCCTTGCGGGCGATGAGCACGGTGCTGTCGAACCAGTCGGCATCGGCCTCCCGCTCGCGCAGGTAGCGCAGCACTTCGGTCTTCAGCGACCGCGGCGGATTGCGGAACAGACCGAAGTCCTCGACGACGGCCTTGACGTTCTTCTTGCGGCCGTTGATGAAGTCCACGACGCGCGCGACTTCGTAGGGCGGCAGCTGGCGCAGCAGCGCCAGGCCGGTGTCGCGGTGACCCGGGAAAGCGCTCAGCGCCAGGTTGACGACGAACATTTCCTTGTGGTCGCGGACGTCGCCGTGGTCGTTGTACCAGGCGGCCAGGCGCACGTAGAAGCGCGGGTCCTGCCGGGCCATGTCCTGGTGGATCGGCCAGATGTCCGCGAGCTGGCGGTGCGGCGTGGTCAGCAGCGTGTTGAGGATGTTCAAGCGCAGATCGGTTTCGTGCATGGCCATGACGGCGTCCCTCCATTCCAGTTTCAGGAATAGACGCAACGTCACGGCAGGGGTTCACGGCAAACGAGGCAAAAACAGCCGGAGGACGATCGCCCGACAGCGCGAGGGCAGCAGTAATCGAGTAAATAGCTGACAGCTATCAGCTGATAGCTGTCAGCTATTTACTCTGCCACTCCTCCATTGCAACGCCGTGAAGTATTCGAGCAGTTTCGCCCTACTGGCTCTCGAAGTCGATCGGCCAGTTCAAGCCGCAGCCGAAGCCGCCATCGACGTAGAGGACTTGCCCCGTCATGAACGCGGAAGCCTCGGATGCCAGGAAAACCGCCGTGCCCACCATGTCTTCCGGCTTGCCGAGCCGGCGCAGCGGGGTGTTGGTCTGGCCCCACTCCTGCATCTTCGGCTGCGACCAGAGCTTGCGGGTCAGGTCCGTCAGGATGAAGCCGGGCGCGATGGCGTTCACCCGGATGCCGCGCGGTCCCCATTCGAGCGCCAGCGAGCGCGTCATCTGTCCCAGCCCGGATTTACTGACCGCATACGGCATCACGCCCTTGAGCGGCCGTTCGTTGTTCAGCGAGACGATGTTGATCTGGTTGCCCTGGCCGCGCTGCAGCATGTGCTTGCCGATGGCCAGCGACAGCAGGAACGGCCCCTTGAGGTTGATGCCGAGAATATAGTCGTAGTCCGCTTCGCTGAGCCGTTCGGCCAGCATCCGGCGATTGACGCCGGCCACGTTCAGCAGCGTATCGACATGGCCGAATTCCTGGATCACCTGGGCCGTCAGCCGTTCGATGGCCTGGGGATCGGCCACGTCGCAGGCGATGCCGCGCACGGTGCCGCCGGGCGGGCAGATGTCCCGTACCGTCTGTTCGAGGCCCGCCGACTCGCGGCCGGTGATGATGACCTTGGCCCCGCGCCGGGCAAAGCCCTCGGCGATGCCCCGGCCAATGCCCCGGCTGCCACCCGATACCAGCACCACCTGTCCCGCCACGGAAAAGAGTTCGTCCGCCATGATAGGTTTACCTTCGAGGTTGGAGAACCATCGGCTTTCTTATCGCCTGGGACTCCCCACAGCAATCCGGCGGAATGGGTTGCATTCGCCCGGAAAACCATCGACAATAACGAAATCGCTGTCCCCACAATCGATCTGTCACCGTCGAACCGCCGACCGTTTCCATGCCCCAACCCGACCGCCTGCTGAGAACGATCAAGACCGCCATCCTGGCGTTCCGCAACACGCCCGGACGACGCGGCCGGTTCATTCAACTCCAGGGGGCAACCGAAGTCCTGATCGCCGGCGACATGCACGGCAATCTGGGCAACTTCATCCGCCTGCTCGAACGCGCTCAGCTGAAGCAGCATCCCCAGCGGCACCTGGTCGTGCAGGAACTGGTGCATGGCACCTACGAATATCCCACCGGCGGCGACAAATCGCATCAGATGCTCGACCTGCTGGCGGCGCTGAAGTGCGAGTATCCCAAGCAGGTCCACATGCTGCTGGGCAACCACGAGCTGGCCCAGTGGACCGGCAGCAAAATTTCCAAGGGCGACCGCGAGCCGCTCGAACTCTTCACGCTGGGCGTCGTCACCGCCTACGGCAAGCGCGCCGAGGAAATCTATGCCGCCTATCTCGAACTCTTCGCGGTGCTGCCGATCGCCATCCGCACTCCCAATCGTGTGTTCCTGAGCCACAGCCTGCCGAACGCCCAGCGCCTGGACACCTTCGATCTGTCGGTATTGGAACGCGACAAGGCCGACGACAAGGAATATCGTTCGGGCGGCTCGGTGCATGCCATCGTCTGGGGCCGCGACACCACGCCGGAAAACGTCTTTGCCTTCTTGAAGAAGGTGGATGCCGACCTGCTCATCAGCGGGCACATCCCGAACGAACCCGGCTACGAAACCCCCAACCACTGGCAACTGATCCTCGACAGCATGCGTACCCCGGCCGGCTGCTGTCTGTTTCCCGTCACCCAGCCGCTGACCCACGACGAACTGGTGCAACACGTCGAGATCATCTGAACGGTTTCTCGGCGATGCGCTTGAAGAAGCTGGGGCATCCGTGCCGATGGTAACGATGGGTCCGCGCCGGCGGATGGACGGTTCACCAACGAGGGCGCATCGGTGGTGCCGGAAGCCAAACAGCCTGGTCCGGTGCGGCCTTCGTGTCTTCCCTTGCTAGTCGGCGCGCTGCTGGCATTGTGCCCTGCTTGTTCGAGCAGTGCGGTCGAGCGCACGGCGGGGGGCCGTGGGTCAGGTTTCCAACCTGACGGACAGGTTGCAAACCTGTCCCCACACCAGTCTGGACCGCCGGTCCCAAGTGTCGCCGATAGCCCGCCCGCCCGATCATCCACCGAGCTTGCCCACGACCCCGCAACTGCTCCGGAATCCCTGCCTTCCCAGCTGACATTGTCGGCAGCGGTCGAGTTCGCCCTGCAGAGCAATCCCCGGCTGCGCGCGGCTTTGGCGGCCATCGAGCGGGCGCGGGGTCAGGAGCAGGCGGCCTTTTCTCCCTTCCTGCCCCAGGTTGACATGCTCAACCGTTATGTCGCCACTTCGTCCCCGTTAAGCCCTGGCGCGCCGGGACCGACGGGCGGACTGCTGACGGACGGTCCGGGTCCGTTTCACGCCTGGCAGAGCGAACTACAGCTGCAATGGACCCTCTACGACTTTGGTCGGACCAGCGGCCGCTACCAGCAAGCGGTATTCCGAGAGAAGATCGCCCAGCTCCAGGCGGAACGCGTACGGCAAACGGTGATGTATGATACGGCCGCCGCTTACTTGCAGGGACTGCATGCGGCAGCGATTCGCACCATCGCGCGCGATGCCTTGCGCCGCGCGGAAGCGGTCCTGAACGACACCCGGCAA